>NZ_JBYTCI010000003.1:245599-261062 GCF_058790095.1 Terrabacter sp. FW104-15G4B
CCGCCCCCCCCCCCCCCCCCCCCCCCCCCCCCCCCCGGCCGCTCTCACGCATCAGGCTCGCGCAACCTTCCTCAACCCAGCGCTCAGCCCCCGCCGCTGCGGGCGGGGCTTCAGGTGGCGGGTTGTGCGATGAGGTTGAGGACCGCGGCCGCACCGCCGCGCTGCATCGCACGCCGCTGCCGGTCGGCGCCGGTGCCCTGACGAAGCACCGACCGGACGGCCTTCATCACGACCGCCCCCTCCGCGCCGAGCTGGCCGGCGGCCCGGTAGGCGACGTCGAGCAGGACGGCCGAGGCCGGAGCCATCTCGGGAGGGCGACCGAGGTCGCGGGGCGGCACGACGAGCTCACCAGAGAGTCCGTGGCGAGCGGCGTGCCACGAGGCCGCGTGCAGCAGGTCGGGCTGCGGCTGCGGGGTGGGTCGACCTGACTCGGTCGCGGCGAGCGCCTCCACGACGAGCCCGCGGACCACACCCGCGAAGGCGATGGCGGTGGGGATGTCGAGGGCGACGTCACCCAGCCGCACCTCGACGGTCGGGGTGTCCTCCCCCAGCCGTACCTGCCAGTAGAGCATCCCCGGGTCGTTGATGACCCCGGTCCGCAACAGCGCCGCGACATGCTGGTCGTATGCCGTGAGGCCGGCGAAGTGGGGCGGCGGACCTTCCACGGGCCAGCGTTGCGCGTGGACGGCCCGCCAGCTCGCGAAGCCGGAGTCGCGGCCCCGCCAGAGCGGCGAGTTGGCGGCGAGGGCGAGGAGCACGTGGAGGGTCGGCCTCAGGCGGTTCATCACCTGCACGCCGGCGTCCCGGCTCGGGACCTGGAGGCGGACGTGGGTGCCGTTGATGAGCTGTTCGTCGAGCAAGCCCGGCGCCAGGCGCCGCATGTCGGTGTAGCGGGCGCTCCGGGTCACTGGCTGGTGACCGGCTCCCATCGGAGCCGCCCCGACGGCGGCGAGGAGCAGCTCGTGCTCGGCGGCGGCCGAGGCGAGGTTGCGGCGGGCCTGGCGCAGGTGCAGGGCGAGCTCGCCCAGGGAGCTGCACGTCGGGGTCGCGGCCTCCACCTGCGAGCGCAACACGTCGGGGTGCGGTGTCGGATCCCCTTGTCGCACTTTGGATTTGGCCATGCTGACGACCTCGCGCGCCCGGGGAACGGGCAGCCCGGTGGTGCGGTCGAGCAGGAGGAACTCCTCCTGGACACCGAAGGGCGGGAGACCTGATGCCGCTCCGACCCGGTTGAGACCTGGCACGGACTTCGGTGTGGCACGGGCCTCGTCGACCCGCGTGGGCATCGGGACGGTGTCGGTCGTGGCGGTGATGGTGGCGATGGTGGGAGTCATCCGTCGGGCAGCGGACATGCCTGCTCTCCTTCGGTTGTCGAGGGAGAGCTCGAGGTCCTCCGCTCAGCGGGCGTCTGCTGCTTCAGCGCACAGTCGGCGCCTACCCGCTGTCACACCGACCAAACGGCAGGTCCAGAACTGCACGGCCGCGCCCATCGCTGCGCGGCGCTGCCGGGCGGGATGGTACCCAGAGGCCGTCAGGCCGTCAGCGTGCGGACACGTCCCGCGACGCACCGGTCGCGGCAGCGAGCCCGGCGTGGTCCACCCGCCGGTGGAAACGCATACCGGCGAGGCCGCCCAGGACGGCACCGACCAGGGCGATGACCACGGCGCCCACGAGAGCCACGATGCCTGCGGTGGTGAGCTGGCCCGAGTCGACGGGGATGCGCGGGAAGCTGTTGAGGTTGGAGAAGATGTCGTACTTGTTGCCCGCCACGGCTGCAGCGACGGCCACGAGGACGGCGATGACGATGGCCCACAGCCACACAGCGACGCCCTGCTTCGCCCCGTCGAAGCGCGCCATCCGTCCGGCCACGTAGCCACCGCAGAAGTACGCGACGAGCAGCACGACGGCGAGCGCGACGGCGCCCCACAGGCCGATCGTCTGCGGGTTCTGCGTGGCCTGGCTGCTCGCCTGGTCGACGGTTCCGGTCGCCACCCCGACAGCTGCACCCGTCGCGGCGAGCAGGGCGGTCAGCAGGACGGACATGCCGACCGCTGTCAGCCAGCCGAAGAAGGCCGCGCCGACCTTGACGCCGCCGTAGCGCTCCTTCTCTGCCTCCACCATGTCCCCGAGCACCACCCCGTCCCCACCGTGCGCGTACGCCGGGTCGACGAGCTGTGTCCGCTCTGCCTCGTGCGCCCCTGGGCGGCCCTGACCCTCGTCCCGGTGCGTGCTCATGATGCTTCCTCTCGCAGGAGTTGCGGGGCGGTGACGCCCGCCCCTTCCTCGGGTTACCCCCAATCACGCCATTCGTACCCGGGGACACCGACCGCGAGGCGGACCAGCAAGGAGCCGACAGGCTTGGACAACGAAGTGAGCATCGGCGGACGAAGAGCTAGATTCGGCGTAGGACGACGACTGTCGGGCCGATCTTGGGCGGGCCCACGCGGAGGTGTCACCCAGCGCGGCCTGCGAGCCCGAGGCCCGAGCTGAGGACACGCGTGGAGGCACGATGGAAGGTGCAGGTCCAGCATCCCGGAGGTCGCAACGGCACACCGCCGACCCGGGCCAGGACGGCCCCGCTGCGGAGCTGGCGCAGGACTTCGTCGGGCTGAACCAACACCTGCGTGCGGGCGGTGACCGTCCCTCGGCGCTGCAGCAGCTGGTCGAGCTCGCGGTCGTGGCGGTGCCCGGCTGCGACTGGGCAGGCATCACGACCTGGCCGAGCGGCCAGCTCCCGCGGAGCCTCGCCTGCTCCGCGAGCGTGGCGGTGGACGTCGACAACATCCAGCACCGGCTCCAGCAGGGACCGTGCATCGAGGCCGCCACCACCTTCAGCGTCGTGAGCGTCCCGGACCTGACCCAGGAGACTCGCTGGCCCGCTTTCACCGCCGCCACGCTGGCCGACACCCCGGTGCGGGCCGCCTTGTCCGTGCAGCTGGCCGACGCGCCCGACCACGTCGCGGTCAACATCTACAGCGGGCAGCCGAATGCGTTGCAGGGCTCCGTGGGGATCGCAGCCCTCTTCGCCGCCCACGCCCGCGTGCTGCTGCAGCACGCCGACCGCGCCGACAGCGCGGCCAACCTGACGCAGGCGCTCAGCTCGAGCCGGCAGATCGGCATGGCCATCGGCATCCTGATGAACGTCCACAAGATGCGCGAGGACGAGGCCTTCGACCTGCTGCGGAGCAGCAGCCAGCACCTCAACCGCAAGCTGCGCGACATCGCCGCCACGGTCACCGAGACCGGCGCGCTGCCGGAGTGACCCCGCCGCCGGGCCGGCGACGTCAGGCCGGTCCGCTGCTGCACGTGGCAGTCCCGGCCACCCCAGGAGCACATCGCGGCAGTCCCGGGCAGGCAGTTCGCGCGGCTCGGGGACGGCGAGGAGCCGCTCGGCCCGCCGCCCGCGGAGCAGCCGCCCGCCCCCGGCTGGGACCTCGTGTCGGCGGCCGCCTCCGTCGCGCGCACGCCCGCGGCACCGCTCCACGGACGGCGACCACGCGGCCGGTTCATCCCGTGCGGGTGAGGCCCTGCCCCCGCACGGCTCCTAGCGTGAATGGCGTGGCAGTCGGTCGCCGCCGGAGGTCCAGTCCGCTGGGCCCGGAAGCCTCCGCCATAGGACGGAACGGGGCCGACCAGACCCGCGCGGCTCCCGCCGGGACTCACGGATGCAGACCGGACGCACAGAACAAGGAGAAAATGACATGACAGTCAACATCGACGAGCTCGGTCCGGTGGACTGGCTCGTGGTGGAGTTCGACGGCAGCAAGCTCAACGGCGAGATCGCTCCGATCCTCAAGGACTACGCGGACCGCGACCTCATCCGGGTCCTGGACCTGCTCTTCCTCAAGAAGGACCTGGACGGGAGCTTCGAGGCGTTCGAGGCGGCCGACATGGAGGACTCGGAGATCGGCGAGCTGCGCTCCTACGAGACGGAGCTGGCCATGCTGCTCAGCGAGCAGGACGTCGCCGACCTGGTCGAGACGATCGAGCCGGGCAGCTCGGCTGCCGTACTCGTGTGGGAGAACCTGTGGGCCGCGCCCTTCGGCGCCGCCGTGCGGCACGCCGGCGGCCAGCTCGTGGCCAGCGGGCGCATCCCGATCCAGGCGATCATCGCCGCCATGGAGTCCGACGAGAAGGAAAAGGAAGGAGTCTGACATGCCACTCGCAGCCAGGCGCAGGAGGAGAACTGCGGCCGCCGTCGGCGGTGCCATTGTCGTCGCCCACGGGGTCAACCGTCGTCATGACCGTCGTGACGACCGGCGGGACGACCGCCGGGATCGCCGCTGACACCTGATCCGGGCGTGGGGCGGCCTGCTGCGGCGGGCCGCTCCACGTCGCATCTGCGCAGGTCATGCTGACCGGCACGCGCTGACCTCGGGAGCGGTCACGGCAGGGAGCGGCATTCGTCGTGGGCCTTGAGGTCCTACGTCCGCGGACCGGGTGACGGTCCTCGTTCCCGACTGGGGAGGGTGTGATGGGGCTGGCGACGAAAGTCGGTGGGAGACGAGTAGTTCGCGCGCGCGCAGCGCTGCACCACTCCCGCTACCTCGTTGCGGAGGACGACCAGCCCCGGGCCCGCCGGGCGAGCGACGCCACGACCATGGTGGCCGGCGCCGTGCTCATCGGCTGGGCCCTGGCGGCGCACGGGGAGTCGAGCGGCGGGGAGCCGACTGCATACGCCCCCTCCACCCTGCCGACCTGGGTGGTGTCCACACTCCAGCTCGTCAACACGGCGACGCTCGTCTACACGGTGGCGGTCGTCGTCGTCCTCGCGGTCTCCCGCCGGGGAGGGGCCCTGCGTGACGTCGTTGCCGCAGGTGCCCTAGCGGTGGTGGGCACCGTGGCGTGCATGGCAGCCTTCGGCCGGCTCTGGCCCACCCTCCTACCGGAGTACGCCACCGTCCCGGTGCCGCAGTTCCCCGTCCTCCGCGTCGCCACCGTCGCCGCCATGCTGCTCGCCGCGTCGCCGCACCTGGCCAGGCCGGTCCGGCAGCTGGGGTGGGTTCTCGTCGGCCTGACTGGCGTCGCGGCACCCGTGCTCGGATTCGGTGCTCCCAGTGGGTCGGTCGCGGCCCTCGGCATCGGGATGGTCAGTGCGGGTGCCATCCTGCTCGCCTTCGGCTCACCCCAGGGCTACCCGGCCGTGGCGTCCGTGGCGGAGGCCATGACCGAGCTCGGTCTCCCGCTGACCGACCTGCGGGTGGACCCGGACCAGGCGTGGGGCGTGCGCCGGATGGTGGGCACGTCGAGCGACGGCGAAACGGTGGAGATCAAGGCCTTCGGCCGCGACGCCACCGACTCCCAGCTCGCAGCGCGGGCGTGGCGACTGCTCGTCTACCGGGGAGAGAACGCCAGCCTGACCTTCTCGAGGCTGCAGGCTGCGGAACACGAGGCGCTGGTGACCCTCCTCGCACGACGGGCCGGGGTGGCGGTGCCCGAGGTGCTCGCGGCCGCAAGCACCTCGGGCGAGGTGGCGATTCTCGCCATCCAACGCCGCGGCGTCCGGCTGGACACCGTCGCACCGGACGCGGTGACGGACCCCCAGCTCATCGAGCTGTGGCACGACCTGGCGCGGCTTCACGACGCCGGCATCAGCCACGGCGCGCTCGATCTCAGCACCGTCCGCAAGGCGGAGGACGGGCTCGTCATGGGTGACTTCGCCGCCGGTTCCCTGCATCCCCACGACCGCGAGAGGCGTCTGGACACCGCCCGTCTGCTGTTCGGACTGGCTCGGCTCGTGGGCGCGGACCGGGCAGTCACGACGGCTCGTACGGCGCTCGGCGACGAACGGCTGGGAGCGGCGCTCCCGTACGTCCAGGCACCAGCGCTCTCGTCACGCGAGCGGCGGCGCACCACGGCTGGCGAGCTCGAGCAGCTGCGGTCCCGCGTCGTGCAGGAGACCGGGATCCCCGTTCCCCAGCCGGTCAAGCTGCGGCGGGTGAATGCGCGGGACCTCCTGATGATTGCCGTCCTCCTCCTGTTCGCGGGAGCCATGGTTCCCGTGCTGGCTGGTGTCGACTACGCCCGGCTCTGGTCAGAGCTGGAAAGCGCCATCTGGTGGGTGCTGGTGTGTGCCCTGGCCCTGGGGCAGGGCGTCTTCCTCCCACAGGCGGCCTCCATGATGTTCTCGGTCGGGCGGTCGCTTCCCCTGCGACCTGCGACGATCCTCCAGAGCGCCGTCGCGTTCATCTCGTTCGCCGTCCCTGGTGTGACCGGCCGGGTGACGATGACTGCGGCGTTCCTCCACAAGTACGGCGTGGCGCCGGTCGTCGCCGTGGCCCAGGCCGGCATCGACGGGCTGTCGGGCTTCATCGCGCAGCTGGCGATCCTCCTCGTCGGGTCCTCGACCGGCACGCTGTCCTTCCACCGTTCGGCCAACCCGGGAGGGGAGGTCGACTGGCTGGTGGTGCTGGCCGTGCTGGTGACCGTCTGCCTGATCGTCCTGGTCGCGTTCTGGAGGGTGAGGCGGCTCCGGGAGCGAGTGGTACCGGTGCTGAGGTCCGCGTGGTCCGCCCTCGCCCAGCTCGTGCGGTCACCGTCTCGCGCCATCGGCCTCTTCGGGACCCAGCTGCTGATCCAGCTGACCTGGGGTCTGATCCTCTGGGCGGCGCTCTACGCCGTCGGCTCCCCGATCAGCCTGGTCTCGTGCACGGTCGTGGTCGTGGTCACCGCGTTGGTCCAGGGGATCGTGCCCATCCCCGGCGGCGTCGGCGTGTCCGAGGCGGTGATGGTGGGGCTGCTCGTGCCCCTCGGGGTCGCCGCCGACGTGGCGTTGGCGGCCACGGTCGTCTGGCGCGTCGCGACGTTCTACCTCCCCGCGGCGGAGGGCTTCTTCGCCTCCAGGTGGCTCGAGCGGCGGGGATACCTGTGAGCTCACGGGGACGGTCGGCTCGAACGTCACGTCGATGCGCTGCCCGGCGAGACGCTCCTGCTCGCCGGCCAGCAACGAGAGGGCGCGGTGGTCGGCGGGCGCCGGTCGCGCGAGGTCGAGGGCTCTGGGCCAGAGCCGGTGGCGACGCACCGTCGCCGCCTCGGCGGAGTAGAGCAGCGCCTGGCTGACGAGGTAGAGCAGCGCGAAGCTGCCGACCACGGTGGCGAAGCTGCCGTAGACCAGCCCCGCCCTCGAGACCAGTCCGCTCAACAGGCTGGCGCCGGCCGAGAGGACGATCGTGACGGCAAGGGATCCCCCGGCAGCAGCCAGCCAGGTGCCACGCCACGACACCCGTCTGGCGACGAGCACCTTGGCTGCGGTGATGAGCACGAGGAACACCACCACGGCCGTCGAGACGGTTGCCGACACCCATTGCAGCTGGCCCAGGTCGGGAAGCACGGCTGTCGCGACGGTCAGTGCGGCCACGAGGACACCGGCCGTCAGCAGCACGACCAGCATCAGCAGGACGCGGGCGTACCTGGAGAAGAACCCGAACCGTTCCCGCACGGGCACCCCCGCCAGATGGTTGAGCGTCTCGTAGGACGAGACCACCACGCCAGTTCCCGCGAACAGCAGTCCGAGCACGCCGATGACCAGCGGCAGCCCGGAGGACGGCATCAGCGACAGCGACGTGTTCACCGTCTCCTGGAGGGAAGGGGGTACCAGCGCCTCGACCATGTCCGCGCGCAGCTTCGGGTGGTCGACGAGCACCGTCGTGAGGACCGACACCGCGACGAGCAGGAGCGGGAAGATGCTGAGGAAGCCGTAGTAGGTGATCAGCGCTGCGTGACGCCCGCCGGCGTCCTCGCCGTACTTCTTGAGCACTGCCCAGGGGAACCCGAGTACGCGGTGGCGTCGTTGCAGCAGGTCCGCCCACGCCAGCAGCCGCGCCGGGTATGCCTGCATCCGGCTCGGGTGGGGACCGTTGCCTCTGTGCTCTGCGGGCATCGGCAGGCGGGCACTACGCCGGTGCCGGTGTGGGCCGTAGGGACGAGACGAGGATGTGCAGGCTCAGGAGCAGGACCCAGAGCGGGAAGAGCAGCACCGTCCACTCCGTCCGTGGGGGTGAGAGCAGCAGCACCACGGCGACGACGTAACCCAGGACCACCAGCCAGCGCGGGACGATGCGGGTTCGCCGGCCCAGCGTCGTGACGACCATCGTGAAGACGGCGGCCATGCGGATGCCGAAGGTCGTCAGCAGTGCCGTGCTCACGGCTCCGACCTCGCGGACGTACTCCGGCGAGACGCTGTCGGCGCCGTCATAGAGGGTCAGCAACGCCCCGACGTTCGAAGCCGCGGCGAAGAGCATGGCGACGAAGAGCAGGCCCGAGCCGAGGAAGGCCGTCGCGAACAGCTTGTCCTCCTGGTGCCCGAGACGGGAGCGGATGACGCCGATGAACCACAGGAAGGCGATGCCGGCATACGGGGTCAGCGTCAGTGCCAGCGCCACCTTCTGGCGACGTGACGCATCGGTGATCCACAGCGACCGGTTGCCGGTGCCCGGTAGGGCCAGGTGCACGAGGACCACAACCGTTGCGAGGAGCAACGCAAAGGCGATCCCGGCAATGGCCGCCGCCCTCGGTGTCCGCAGCTCCTCGAGGATCGCCGCCGGTCGGTCGAGGTCGACGCGCGACTCGGTCCGGCCACCCTCTTTCGGATGCGTGCTCATCCTTCAGTTCTAACCCGGGTGCGTGCGCGCGGCCTCCCCCTATGCGGAGGAGACTCGCGGGCTCCGCCAGCGTCACGCCGGCCACCTGCGACGGGCCGGGCGGATCTGGCAACGCCGGTCGCGTTGGGCGTACCGTCGAGCGATGACGGGAATTACAACGGATGAGAAGCAGGGCGGCGACGCTCAGTTCGACGTCGAGGAGATCCGTCAGGCGCTCCACACCGACGGCATCGTCGCGCGCCGGGGCGCGTTCTCGGTCGACTGGGTCGAGCGCCTGCGCGAGGACATCGAGGTGGCCTTCGAGCAGGCCCGCTCCCGCGAGCGCGGCGCCGTCGGGCGGGGACCGAACCGGTGGTACGTCGAGATCCACCCGGAGGACCTGCGCGGTTTCGTCGACCTCGTCGACCACGCGTGGGTGCGGACAGTGTGCGAGACGATGCTGGGTCCGGACTACGAGATCGTGGAGGTCGGGTTCGACATCCCCTTCCCCGGCGCGAAGGTGCAGCCGTGGCACCGGGACTTCCCGAGCCCGCCGGAGACGAAGGACGAGCACCGCCTGACCTCCCTGGCGTTCAACCTCACGACGGTCGACACGACCGACGAGATGGGACCCTTCGAGATCGCTCCGGGCACGCAGTGGGAGCCGGGGGACGACTTCGACCACGAACAGTTCCCGTCGCAGTCGGAGTACCCCCGCTACGAGGCCTTGGCCGAGCGCAAGTACCCCCAGAGGGGCGACATCTCGGCCCGCTCCGCCCTGACCGTCCACCGCGGCACGCCGAACCGCTCGACCCGGTCGCGGCCGGTGCTCGTCCTCGGGGTGGCTGCACCGGGAGCCGGCCACGATGTGCGGCACGACCTGGCCGTGACGAAGGACTACTACGAGCGCCTGCCCGCGAGGGTGCGCAAGCACCTGGTCTGCCCGCTGGTCGACGAGCTGCAGCCGATCGTGCAGAAGCACGACATCGAGGGCCTCGTCATGGGCTGAGGGACGCCAAGCAACACGAGGCTCGAGGTTCAGGCGAGGACTGCGGCACTGTGCCCGTGGCTTCCACCCTCAGCCACCGCCGTGCGGACGTTTCGGTCCTTCCCGGTCGAGCGCGGCATCGAGGCTGATCGCTGCATCGATGAGGGCGAGGTGCGTGAACGCCTGGGGGAAGTTTCCGAGCTGCTCGCCGGTGAGGCCGATCTCCTCGGCGAAGAGTCCGAGGTGGTTGGCGTAGGTCAGCATCTTCTCGAAGACCAGCCGGGCCTCGTCCAGCCTTCCCGCGCTCGCCAGTGCATCGACGTAGGCGAAGGTGCACAGCGAGAAGGTCCCCTCCGAGCCGCGCAAGCCGTCAGGTGAGGCGCCCGGGTCGTACCGGTAGACGAGGCTGTCGGTGACGAGCTCCTCCCGCATGGCGTCGAGCGTCGAGGACCACATCGGGTCGTACGGAGAGATGAACCCGACCCGCGCCATCCGCAGCAAGGAGGAGTCGAGCACCCGGTCGTCGTAGTGCTGGACGAACGCCTGCCGCTCGCTGTTCCAGCCGCGCTCCATGAGCTGGTCGTAGATCCGGTCGCGCTCGGCGGTCCACCGCTCCACCGGCGCCGGGCGGCCGCGCTCGGCGGCCAGTCGAAGCCCACGGTCGAGGGCCACCCAGCTCATCAGACGCCCGTACGTGAAGCTCTTCCGACCGCCGCGGGTCTCCCAGATGCCCTCCTCGGGCTGGTCCCAGTTGTCGCACAGCCAGTCCAGCATGTCCCGGATCGCCAGCCACCCACGGTGGCCCATCTGGAGACCGTGCTGGTCGGCGAGGTGGACGCTGTCGATCGCCTCGCCGTAGATGTCCAGCTGCAGCTGCCCGGCCGCGCCGTTGCCCACTCGGGTCGGGTAGGAGCCCCGGTAGCCCTCCCAGTGCTCGAGCACCTCCTCCTTGAGGTCGGAGGAGCCGTCCACGCGGTACATGATGTTCAGCGGTCCGGTGTCGCTGCCGTGCCGTTCGGCGACGCGGTCGCGCAGCCACCCGCCGAGCGCAGCCGCCTCCTCACGGAAACCCATGCCGAGCAGGGCGTACACCGAGAACGAGGCATCCCGCACCCACGTGTAGCGATAGTCCCAGTTGCGCTCGCCGCCGACCTGCTCCGGCAGGCCCATCGTGGGTGCGGCCACGATGCCCCCGGTGGGGGCGTACGTCATCAGCTTCAGCGTGATGGCCGACCGCTCCAGCGCCTCGCGCCATCGGCCGGTGTACGTCGACTGTGCCAGCCACGACTTCCAGAACTCGGCCGTGGCGTCGAACATCCGCTCCACCTCAGCCGGCGAGACCCTGCGGGGAGGTCCGGCCGACCCGGTCTCCAGGATCGCGCCGCGGACCTGCCCGGCCCGTAGCGTCATGGTCGCCGCCAGGTCGTTGTCGTTCTCCGTCACGGAGGCGAGCTGCTCCTCCCCCTCCTCGCGGACGACGTGCAGCACCATCTGGGTGTCGCTGCCGGTGAAGACGGCGCCGTTCTCGGTCATCGTCATCTCGTGCGAGGCCCGGCCGTAGTCGAAGCGGGGCGAGACCTCCAGCTCGAAGGACATCTGCCCGCGTACGCACCGCACCATCCGCACCAGCAGGTGCCGGCCTCTGGCCTCGGTGCCGGCGACGGGCATGAAGTCCGACACCTCACCGACTCCGTCCTCCGTCATGAAGCGGGTGATCAGGATGGCCGTCTCGGGGAAGTAGAGCTGGGTCGTGGCGAAGCTCGAGCCGTGCGGGCGGATCCGGAAGCGGCCGCCGTGCTCGCGGTCCAGCAGAGCGCCGAAGATGCTCGGCGAGTCGAACCGCGGCGCGCAGAACCAGTCGACCGAGCCGTCAGACGCCACGAGCGCGGACGTCTGGAGGTCCCCGATGAGGCCGTGGTCGGCGATGAGCGGGTACTCGGAGTCAGGCATGGCGGACCCTTCTTTCGACGCCCCCTGTCGCAGCACGACAGCCCCGGGACCTGCGCCTCGGGCACCCGCGCGTCGTCATCGTGCCCCCCGAGGCGCGGTGGCGGCCTCACCCGCGCAGGATGAAAGCGGCCATGAGCTCCGCCTGAACCTCGTCATCCTGCCCGGGTGATGCACCGAGGCGGACGCTCCACGTAGACAGGGAAGCCGGGCGTGACACGCCGGTCAGACGGCACGCACCGATGTCGCCCCGCCGGCACGACAAGAGCTCCGTCCCCCAACCCGAGAAGGGCGACATCCCATGATCGAGCGAATGGTCCTGCTCGGAGCCTCCGGTGACCTGACGAGCCGCCTGCTGATGCCCGCTGTCGCCCAGCTGGCCGAAGCAGGGCTCCTCCCCCCGTCGTTCACGATCCTGGGATCAGCCAACACGGAGTGGTCCACGGAGGACTTCCGCGAGCACATCGCCGCGGAGCTGGACAAGCACGCTGCCCTGTCGCCGGCCACCCGCGACGCCGTCTCCGGCATGCTCACCTACCAGACGGCGGACGTCACCCGCGCCGAGGACGTCCGCCGGCTGATCGGCCGCGAGCACCCGAACACGCTGGTCTACCTCGCACTGCCTCCGAGCCTGCTCCAGCTCTTGCTGCCGGCTCTGGCCGGGGCCGGGCTGCGGACCTCCGACGCCGTGGCGATCGAGAAGCCCTTCGGGACGGACCTGGCGTCGGCGAAGCACCTGAACGAGGTGCTCCACCTCCAGCTACCTGAGCCGACGATCTTCCGGATCGACCACTTCCTGTCCAACGAGCTGGTGAGGCGCGTGGTCGCCCTGCGGTTCCTCAACCGCGTGTTCGAGCCGGTCTGGAACGCGACCGAGGTGGAGCGGGTCGACATCAGCTGGCTGGAGAGCCTGACCCTGGAAGGTCGCGCGTCCTACTACGACGGCGCCGGCGCGATGAAGGACATGATCCAGAACCACCTGATGGAGGCCATGGCGCTCGTGCTCATGGAACAGCCGGCCCGGGTCGACGCCGACTCCTTCAGGTCGGTGCGGGTGGAGGCCCTGCGCGCCGTGGCGACGCCGGCGGCAACCTCCATGCGACAGAACACCATTCGCGCCCGCTACACAGCTGGCACCATCGGGACCCGTCAGGTCCCGTCGTACGTCGACGAGCCCGGGGTGCAGCCCAGCCGCAACACCGAGACCTACGCGTCGTTGACGGTCGAGGTGAACAACCCGCGGTGGGCCGGGGTCCCGTTCACCCTGCGTTCGGGCAAGGCGCTCGCCGCCGACTCGGCGGAGATCGCGATCCACTTCCGGCCCCTGCCGAAGTACCTGTTGGACCGGTGGCCCGGCATCGAGCCGAACGTGCTGCGCATCGGGCTCACCGACCCGTACGTACGGCTCGCCACGATCCTCAACGGCCCGGAGGAGACCGCCGAGAGCCGTCAGCTCCACACGCGCTCCCAACCGCCGCGCTTCACGGCATACGCCCACCTGATCGAGGAGATGCTGAGGAACGACCCCATGCTGTTCATCAGGAGCGACGAGGCCGAGGAGGCCTGGCGCATCATCGACCCGGTCATGGCAGCGTGGCGGTCAGGCGACGTCCCGATGCGCGAGTACGCGGCAGGATCGGAAGCGCCCACCCCCGCGGAGTAGTCCTTCCCCCGCAGCGCCGTCTGCAGTCAGCCGTTGGCAGGCACCTTGTTGAGCGTGCAGACGAAGTACTTGACGATGCCGTCGTCGACCAGCGCGCCGGTGGCCAGGGCAGCGTTGATCTCGTCCGCCGAGTCGAGCACACCGTTGCCGTCGAGGTCACCGGCTGCGAGTGCCTCGGCATAGCCACCTGGGGTCGAGACCTTGTGCACCTGCCAGCGGCCCCCGTTGAAGCCGGGGTCGCCCGGCGCGGCCGTCGCCACACTCGGCTGCGCGCCGAAGAAGTTGTAGATCGTGTCCCAGCTCTGCGCCGGCGCCCCGGTGCCCGAGAGGTCCGTCGGAGTCGCGACCGTGCGGTAGAGCACATGGTTCACGTAGATCGCCGGGCCGGAGACGCCCGCCGCCTGTGCCGTCGCTCCCAGCCCCAGCACGGCTCCGGCCGTGGTTGCGATGACAGCAGCGGTGCGGAATGCCTTGAAGTTCATCAGTTTTCCTCACTTCCCGGCCCACCCCGGTGGTGGCCTGTACTGAGTCAACCGACCCCTGCGGCCCGATGCCATGGCGCTCGGATTGCCGGCTCCTTACGAGGTCGTGACGTACCCACGAGCAGCGCCGCCGGGCCCGTGCGCGGTCCTATCCTCGGACCATGAGCAGCGCCCTCGTCGTCGACGACGATCCCACCGTGGGCGACGTCGTGGGTGCCTACCTCGAGCGGGCCGGCTTCGAGGTGCACCGCGCTACGGACGGCGCCTCCGCGCTCGACCTCGCGGCCGCCGCAACCCCCGACGTTGTGGTGCTGGATCTCATGCTGCCCGGGATCGGCGGGTTGGAGGTATGCCGCAGGCTGCGCCGTGACCACCCGCGGGTCCCCGTGGTGATGCTGACCGCGCTGGGCGAGGAGGAGGACAGGATCCTCGGCTTGGAGGTCGGTGCCGACGACTACGTGACCAAGCCGTTCAGCCCGAGGGAGCTGGTGCTGCGCGTGCAGGCGATCCTGCGCAGGGCCGATGCACCGGGCACCGAGGCCGTGACCGACGCCGGGAGCCACGGAGTAGGGGCGAGTTCCAAGGCGCCGCGGGTGACCGTCGACGGGGACCTCGTGCTCGACCACCGCGCGCATGTCGTGAGGCGAAACGGCACCGAACTCGCCCTGACCGCAAGGGAGTTCGCGTTGCTCGACTGGCTCCTCACGCATCCCGGCGAGGTGCACCGCCGCGACGACCTGATGCGCGCGGTGTGGGGCTGGGACTTCGGTGACGAGTCGACGGTGACCGTCCACGTGCATCGGCTCCGCGAGAAGGTCGAGGCCGAGCCGTCAGCGCCGAGCCGGCTCGTCACGGTGTTCGGAGTGGGCTACCGCTGGGACGCCCGGCCACCGGACAGGGCCTGATGCCCACCCAGGTGTCCGCGGTGGGCCTTTCCGCGGCGGTCACACTGGTGGTCGGCTTGCTCGGCCTCCTCGTCGTGGTGGCGCTCTCTCGCCGCTCGGTGGGGCGGGCCGCGGTCGCCGCCCCGGTCGTCGTCGTCATCGCCGTCGCCGCCGGCGTCTACGCGAGCGCGCGTGCCATGTTCCTCCAGCCCGCGGACTCCGCGACGGTGCTGCTCGTCCTCCTGGCCGCAGTGCCCGTGGCCGCAGTACTCGGCGGCCTCGTCGCACGGCGGGTCATCGAGGCCGACCGAGCCGCGACAGCGGACCGGATGGCTCGCGGGCTGGAGGCGCGGGCCGAAGCCGACCGGCGGGAACTCATCGCCTGGGTGTCGCACGACCTGCGCACGCCGCTGGCCGGCATCTGGGCGATCAGCGAGGCCGTGGAAGACGGGGTGGCGACCGATGTACCCATCGCCATGCGGCAGGTCCGGGACTCGGTTCGCCAGATGGGTGAGCTCATCGACACCCTCTTGGCACTCTCCCGGCTGCAGGCCGCCGAGCCCGCCCTGCAGAAGACCGAAGGCGACGTGGGGGACCTCGTGTCCGAAACGGTGGCCGCGCTGCTGCCCCTCGCCGATGCCGAAGGCGTCCGGCTCACCGGTTCCGCCGGGCCGAAGGTGCTCGCCAGTGTGGCACCTAGCGAGGTGCGCCGAGCGGTCGCCAACCTCGTGGTCAACGGCATACGGCATACGCCGCCCGGAGGGGAGGTGACGACGATCGTGACCCGTGACGCCGACCGGGTCGTCGTGGCCGTCCAGGACCAGTGCGGCGGCATCCCCGACGACGTCATAGGAAGGGTCTTCGAGACCGGCTACCGGGGAACCGCGGCACGCAGCCCGGGGGGCGGCCGGGGGTCGGGG
>NZ_JBYTCI010000004.1:0-228612 GCF_058790095.1 Terrabacter sp. FW104-15G4B
CCCTCCCCCAGGCCGCCGACCGCGCAGGAGCCACGCATGACTGAGACGACCAGCGAGACCCTCCACGACGTGACGGTCACGGTCAACGGCGTACGCCGGTCGGCCTCCGTCCCGGCTCGCCGGCTGCTCTCGGACTTCCTGCGCCACGACCTCGAGCTCACCGGCACCCACGTCGGCTGCGAGCACGGCGTGTGCGGTGCGTGCACCGTCCTCGTCGACGGCCAGCCGATGCGCTCGTGCCTGATGTTCGCCGTGACCGCCCAGGACCACGCCATCACGACGGTCGAGGGGCTCTGCACCGCGCCGGACGCGCGTGTCGCCCCGACCGGCGAGTCGATGAACCCCGTCCAGCAGGCCTTCGCCGAGTGCCACGGCCTGCAGTGCGGCTTCTGCACCCCCGGCTTCCTGACGACCGTCACGGCCTACCTCGAGGAGAACCCCTCGCCGACGAGCGAGGAGGCGCGAGAAGCGATCTCGGGCAACCTGTGCCGCTGCACCGGCTACCAGAACATCGTCAAGAGCGTCCTGCGCGCCGCGGAGATCAGGGCCGAGCGGGCTGGCTCGACCGGTGGGGAGCAGGCATGACGACGCAGATGTTCGGTGCGCCGATCAAGCGCAAGGAGGACCCCCGCCTCGTCACCGGCGGCGGCCGCTACCTCGACGACCTCGGGCACGACGCCCTCGCTGCGGCGTTCGTCCGCAGCCCGCACGCCCACGCGCGAATCGTCGACATCGACGCTGGCGACGCCATCGACGTCGAGGGCGTCCTCGGCATCTACGTCCACGAGGACCTCCCGGGACGCGTCGGCGAGCCGCTGCCCCTGCTCATCCCGCACCCGACGCTGACCCACGGGCGCACCGGGCATGCCCTGGCCAAGGACGAGGTCAACCACGTCGGCGAACCGGTCGCAATGGTGGTCGCGACCGACCGCTACGTCGCCGAGGACGCCTGCCAGCGCATCCGCGTCACCTACGAGCAGCTGCCCGTCGTCGTCGGCATCGACGCCGCCCGCGCCGGGGAGCTGCTCGTCCACGACGACGTGCCCGGCAACGTGGCCGCCCACATGCTCCAGGAGGTCGGCGACGTCGAGGCGGCGATGGCCGCCGCGCCGCACACCCTGACCCTCGACCTCGACATCGAGCGCAGCGCCTGTACGCCGATGGAGGGCAAGGGCGTCTACGCCCGCTGGGACCGCGACCGCGGCGAGCTGCGGATGTACTCCTCGACGCAGACCTCGACCGGGGTGCGTGCTGCGGTCGCCGCGAAGCTCGACCTGCCACTGGCGAAGGTCGAGTGCATCGCCCCCGACGTGGGCGGCGGCTTCGGCGTCAAGATCGTGCACCCCTGGCCGGAGGAGGTCCTGGTCCCTTGGGCCGCAATGCTGCTCGGCCGCCCGGTCAAGTGGTCCGAGGACCGCCGTGAGCACTTCATCAGCGCCGCGCACGAGCGTGGGCAGCTGCAGAAGGTCACCGTCGGCTTCGACGACGAGGGCCACCTGCTCGCGCTCGACGTGAAGCTCTGGCACGACAACGGCGCCTACACGCCCTACGGGATCATCGTCCCGATCATCACCTCGACGCAGCTGCTCGGGCCCTACAAGCCGGGCGCCTACCGCTGCGAGTTCTGGTCGCTCTACACGAACACCGTTCTCGTGACGCCCTATCGGGGTGCCGGCCGCCCGCAGGGCTGCTTCGCGATGGAGCGCACGATGGACGCCATCGCCGACGAGCTGGGCCTCGACCGCGCGGAGGTGCGTTCGCGCAACTTCATCCTCCCGAGCGAGATGCCGTGGGACCACGGGCTGCTCTTCCAAGACGGCCGCCCCCTGAAGTACGACTCCGGTGACTTCCCGGCGAGCCTGGCCAAGCTCAAGGAGCTCGTCGGCTGGGACGACTTCGCCGCCTACCGCCGCCAGGCGGAGGCCGAGGGACGCAGGGTCGGGCTCGGAATCGGCTGCTACGTCGAGGGGACCGGCGTGGGGCCGTACGAGGGCGGTCACATCCAGATCGAGACGAGCGGCCGCGTCAACGTTTCGACGGGCCTGACGTCCCAGGGCCAGGGGCACGAGACCGTCTTCGCGCAGATCGTCGCCCAGGAGCTCGGCGTGCGCATGGAGGACGTCTTCGTCACCACCGGCGACACCCGCAAGATGGCGTATGCCGTGGGCACCTTCGCGTCGCGCGCCGCGGTCATGAGCGGCAGCGCCATCGCGCTCGCGGCGCGCAACGTCAGGGCCAAGGCGCTGCGCATCGCCGCCGACGCCCTCGAGGTGTCACCCGAGGACCTCGAGATCGTCGAGGGCACCGTGCGGGTCAAGGGCGCCCCGACGACGTCGATGAGCCTCGGCACGGTGTCGGTGCTGTCCAACCCGCTGCGCTACGCCTTCGACGAGGCGGCTCAGGCCGCAACGCAGTTCGCGGGCACCTTCGACCCGGACAAGCCGCCGGTGGCCGACGACGAGGAGCCCGGTCTCGAGGGCAAGGACTTCTACTCCCCCACCCAGGCGACGTTCGCCAACGGCATGCACGCCGCGATCGTCGAGACCGACCCCGTGACCGCCGAGATCAAGATCCTGCGCTACTGCGTCATCCACGACTGCGGCACGATGATCAACCCGATGATCGTCGAGGGCCAGGTCCACGGCGGCGTCGCGCAGGGTGTCGGTGGCGCTCTCTACGAGCGGATGGCCTACGACGAGTCCGGACAGCTGCTCAACGCCTCCTTCATGGACTTCCTCATGCCCTACGCCTCGGAGGTGCCGACCATCGAGGCCGACCACCTCGAGACCCCCTCGCCGCTGAACCCCTTGGGCATCAAAGGCGCCGGCGAGGCCGGGTGCATCCCGGTGTCGGCCGTCATCGCATCGGCCATCGAGGACGCCGAAGGCTTCCCCATCACCCGCATGCCGATCTCGCCCTACGACCTCTGGGAGCTGCGCCGCCGCCACGCCGACGGCGAGATCCCGTCGCTGCACCGCACGTCTGACACGCCTCGCACGTCATCGAAGGAGCCGACCGCATGAAGATCACCGGATCCGCCACTCTCGCGGGCCACCCGCAGCAGGTGTGGGACGCCTTCCACGACCCGGCCGTGCTCGCTCGCTGCCTGCCCGGCTGCGAGAGCCTCACCGAGGTCGGTCCGGACCACTACGCCATGACCGTGACAGCCGGTGTGGCCGCGATCAAGGGCACCTACGACGGCGAGGTGTCGCTGCGCGACCCGCAGCACCCCGACTCCTTCACGATGAAGGCCTCCGGCGCCGGCGCTCCCGGCACCGTCGACGCCGACGTCGTCGTGCGCCTGCAGCCGTCGCCCACCGGCGGCACCGACCTGACCTACGACGCGGACGCCTCCGTCGGCGGCGTCATCGGCGGCGTCGGCCAGCGCATGCTCGCCGGCGTCACGAAGAAGATGGCAGGCCAGTTCTTCTCGGCCGTCGACGCCGAGATCTCCGGTGTCCCTGTCCTCGCCCCGAGCGCTCCCGCGGGAGTCCCGGACACCGCGGCACCCGGCATACCCAGTGGGGCGCCTGCGCCCGGAGCCCCGGTGACGTATGCCGGCCGGCCGGCCGCCGCTCCCTTCGCCGGGCGCGAGTACGCTCTCGGCGTCGTGACGGGCGGAGTGGTCGCCCTGGTCGGCGTCGTCGTCGGCTGGGCGATGGGGCGGAGGGGCTGACCATGCGTGCGTTCACCGCTGCGGCCGTGCAGGTCGCTCCCGTGCCGGCCCCGCTGACCGCGGAGACGATCCGCACCAACCTCGACGTGTGCGCCGAGATGACGCGCCGCTGCGTCGAGGCGACGGGCGCCGAGCTCGTCGTGCTCCCCGAGACGGCGACGACGGGCTTCACTCCCGGCTGCTCGAAGGAGGAGCTCTGGGACCTCGTCACCGAGCTGCCCGGCGCCATGGCGGAGCCGATGCAGGCGGTGGCCCGCGAGCTGGGCGTCCACCTCTGCTTCGGCACCTACGAGCGCGGGCCGGAGCGCGGCGTCGTCTACAACTCGTCGGTGCTCGTCGCGCCCTCGGGTGACGTGCTGGGGGTCTACCGCAAGACGCATCCCTTCTGTTCCGAGATCGTCTCGGGCGGCGGCTGGGTCACGCCCGGCGACACCGTCACCGTCTGCGACACCGAGCTCGGCCGCATCGGCATGATCATCTGCTTCGACGGCGACTACCCCGAGCTCTCCCGCATCCAGGCCGTGCAGGGGGCCGAGGTGATCTGCCGGCCCTCGGCGCTGCTGCGTTCGGCCGACATCTGGGACCTCACGTCGCGGGCGCGCGCCTACGACAACCACGTCTACGTCATCGGCGCCAACGCCGTCGGAAGCGACCCCGCCGGCGTGCTCTACTTCGGCAACTCGCACATCGTGACGCCGATCGGTCACATCGTGGCCAAGGCCGCGACGCACCCCGGCTGGGTCACGGCGCGACTCGACCCGGCCGACGCCCTCTCCTCGCTGACGCCGGGGTCCAACATCGGGCAGGCGTTCGACCACCTGCGCGACCGCAACCTCGACCTCATCCGCAACCACCGGGCCGAGCTCGAGGGCGCCGCCGAGACGCCCTTCCCGCACGCCCCCATCCACCGCGGCGACGCCGGCTGACGCTGGCCCTCCGCCGAGCGACGACCGTTGGTAGACCGGCCACGGCGTTCCCGGCGTGTCGGACGGCGTGTCGTGCCCTTCGGCGCACCAACGGTCGTCCGTGGGCGCTCAGCCGGCTCCGCCGGACTCGAAGCGACGCAGCAGCTCGCGGATCGCCGCCATCTCCTCGTCGAGGGCGCGGCGCCCGGCCCGCGTGATCGTGACCCACGTCCGAGGCCGCTTGCCCGCGTAGCCCTTCTCGACGTGCACGAGACCGCTGCCGGCGAGGACCTCGATGTGCCGCCCGAGGTTGCCGTCGGTGAGCTGGAGCAGCCTCTTGAGGTAGGTGAAGTCGGCCTTCTCGGTCTCGGCCAGCACGGCCAGGATCCCGAGCCGGGCCTTCTGGTGCACGACGTCGTCGAGCCCGCTCGTCGGGTGCGGTGGCACCTCGGGCGACTCCGCAGGACGGTGCGCCGAGCTCACGTCGCGGGGCCGGTGGCCGGGGTCCCTCCGCCACCGCCGTCCCGACGCATGGCCCGCGCGCCGGCGACGACCATGACGACGCCGAGGGCGACCTGCGCGACGATGTCGCCCTTGGCCCCGACGGACAGCATCGCCGCCTCGGGCACGCCCAGCAGGCTCAGCAGGTCGTAGAGGCGGTTGCTGAAGAAGCCGAGCGACGCGAGGACGGTGACGACGCCGAAGGCGAGGACCCACAGCGCGAGTCGCCCGTTGTGACGGCGCCACGCGATGACGAGCAGGGCGAGCGTGATGACCGAGCTCGGGGCGAGGAAGGTCGCCATGGCGAGGAACGGCGCCACCGTCAGGAGGAGCCCGCTGTAGGCCGCGAGCACGTAGACACCGGCCGCAGCGGCGATCCACGCGCCGGCCCCCGTGCCCACACCGCGGCGGCGACTGCGCCAGCCGAACCAGACCCCGATCGCCACGAGCCCGAGCGCGCCGACGGTGCCCCAGTACGAGTCGACGAAGTCCGAGAGTGCCAGCTCACCGTCGGTGGCTGACCGCGACTCACCGGGGCCGAGGTCGTGGAAGGTGACCCACTCCCACACGAGCTGCAGCACTGCGGCCGCGACGGCCAGCGGACCGAGCACGAGGAGCGGGATGGCGACGCCCTGCTGGTCGGCCCGGGCGGTGCGGCGCACCTGCTCGGTGCCCGTGAGCAGGTCGCGCGCCTCGTCGGGGTCGAGACGCGCCGGCCATGCCGTCGGTTCGGGCTGGTTCGTCGCATCCACGGTGCCTCCTCGATGGGAGACCGCTTGGCGTCCCTCGCGGCAAACTCTGCACTGCAGAGTGCTCACGCGTCAAGAGTTCTCGTGGTCGTCCGGGACTGAGCCACCCCTCACCCGTCGTGGGGCAGCACGATCGGCGGCGGGGTCGTCATCGGCTCCCGGCCGCGGCGGGCGCTCGAGGTCCAGTCGTAGACCACCGACGTGCGTAGCAGCACGTCGGGCACGGAGCGGTTCTCGCGGCTGACGACCGCCCAGAACAGCACGATCGGGAAGATGACGCAGAGCGCGGCGCGCACCAGCGCGCGGACGAACCCGACCGCGCCGCCGCCGTCGGCGACGACCCGCAAGCCGAACAGGCGGTTGCCCACGGTGCGGCCCGTCGTGGCCCACGCCACCGTGAGGTATGCCGTGAGCAGGGTCAGCACGAGTCCGAGCAGTCTCAGCCCGCCCGGTTCAGGGAAGCTGAACGACCGCGGGTCGAGCAGGAACGAGGTGCTCGACCACACGGCATACCCGAGGGCGATCCCCAGGAGGGCGACGGCGAGGTCGACCGCGCCGGCGCCGACCCGCGTGACGATGCCGGCCCGATGGCCCTGGATCGAGCGGGCCGGGCCCGGGAGGACGATCCGGGACACGGAGCCCCGGCCGGGTCGAGAGGGAGTCGTCATCGCGGCGAGCCGATCAGCCGGCCGGCCCGGGCACCGGAGAGACGGGGAGCTCGGCAGCGGCCGGGATCTCCGTCGCCGGAAGGGCGGGACCCGGACTGCGGGGCCTGCGACGCAGCATCCGGTCGACGATGTGGGCCACTCGCTCGTCGGCTCCGACGCCCTGCCACCTGACCTCCCGCATGCCCTCGGAGGCCATGGCGCCCGACGAGCTCTGGATGATGCCGGGCAGGTCGATCTCCTCGACGACGTACTCCGCGAGGCCCACGAGGTCCAGGCGCGCCACGACGGCGTCGATGTCCAACCGCTTCGCGATGGCATCGATGTCCACCTTCGCGACGATGGCGTCCAGGTCGAGCCGGTCCAGGATCGCGCCGATGTCGACGCGCGCCACGGCAGCGTCGAGATCCGCCCGGGCGACCGCGGCATCGAGGTCGACCTTCGCGACGATGGCGTCCAGGTCGAGCCGGTCCAGGATCGCGCCGATGTCGACCCGCGCGACAGCAGCGTCGAGATCCGCCCGGGCGACCGCGGCATCGAGGTCCACGCGCGCAACCGCAGCGTCGAGGTCCACGCGTGCGACGGCGCCGTCGAGGTCCACGGCCCGCACGACCGCGTCCAGGTCGACGTGGTCGATCACGATGTCCGTGAGGTCCACCAGGTCGAGGAGCGCCTCGACGACGAGGCCGGCCACTCGCCGGGCCGCCTGGTCGGCTCGCCCGGCGAGCTCGCGGCGCTCGAACCGTCCGCGACGGAGGAGGTCCTGCGACCACTCGGTGCGCCGCACGCGCCCGCTCAGTCCGGTCACGGCCGCCCTCAGCGGGACCGTCACCGCCGCGCTGACGAGGGACGGGGGCCGGAGCCGGTCGACAACCCTCCCGGCGGCACCGACCCCGACGGCGGCAAGACCGAGCACCAGCTCGGCTGCGTTGGTGGGCGTCCACGGGTCGGGCCGCGGGCCTGCACCTGCTGTCCCTGCCGCCGTGGTCTCGTCCATGCCTCGTCCTCACGTCATGGGCACCGTGGCCCGGGCGGGCCACGCCAGTGACTCGTTCCAGCCCCAGCATGCGTTTGCGCGTGGCCGCCTACATCACCCCAGAGGAGTGAGGGCCAGCCGCCCTGCACCCGGCGGCTCCCGCGTCAGCCGCCGACGCCGCATACGACTGGCGAGGGTTGGGCCGGGAGCCGATGGGCCTTGGCACGATGTGCCAACGCCGCGGGGGCGCCCCGCCGGTTGAATCCTTGCCATGACCGTCACGACCTCCACCCCACGGCGTCGCATCCGCATCGGCATCGACACGGGTGGCACCTTCACCGACGTGGTCGCGCTGGACGAGGACTCGGGCGAGCTCGTCACGACCAAGACGCCGTCGACCCCGGCCAACCCGGCCGACGGCTTCCTGGCGGGGGTCCGCAAGGTGCTCGACCTCATGGGCGCCAGCGGCGACGACATCAGCGCCGTCTCGCACGGCACGACCGTCGCGACGAACAAGCTGCTCGAGGGCAAGGTGGAGGCGCTCGGCTTCGTCACGACGGAGGGTTACGAGTTCATCCTCGAGATCGCCCGCCAGGCCGTACCGGATGGCTACGGCAACTCCTACTTCTGGGTCAAACCCCCGCGCATCGTCCCGGCCGACTACGTCAAGACCGTCGGTGGGCGCATCGACTTCGAGGGCAACGAGATCCGCCCGTTCGACGAGGAGCGCGCCGTCGCGGTCGCCCACTGGTTCAAGGAGCGCGGCATCACCACGATCGGCGTCTGCTTCCTGCACTCCTACGCCGACGACAGCCACGAGCTCGCGATGCGTGAGGTCCTCCGCCGCGAGCACCCCGACGCCGTCGTGTCGATCAGCTCGGAGGTGCTGCGCGAGTACCGCGAGTACGAGCGCTCGATGACGACCCTCGTGGACGCCGCCGTCAAGCCCAACGTCTCGCGCTACGTCCGCAACATCCACGAGCGGCTCGACGAGTTCACCGGTGGCGCCCCCATCCCCTTCTACGTGATGAAGAGCAACGGTGGCGTGCTCTCCGCCGACGAGGTCGTGCACCAGCCGATCACGACGGTCCTGTCCGGCCCGGCCGCGGGGGCGCTCGGCGCCGGCCTCATCGCCGGTCGCGCCGGCTTCGACAAGGTCCTCACCTGCGACGGCGGCGGCACCTCGACCGACGTCTCCGTCGTCCTCGGCGGCGAACCGACGCTGACGACGGAGGGCACCGTCGGCGCCTACCCGAGCAAGATCCCGATGATCGACGTCGTCACCGTCGGGGCCGGGGGCGGCTCGATCGCCTGGATCTCACCCGAGGGCTCACTCAAGGTCGGCCCGCAGTCCGCCGGCGCCGACCCGGGTCCCCTCTGCTACGCCAAGGGCGGGACGGAGCCGACGATCACCGACGCCCACCTCGTGCTCGGCCGCATCCCCCCGCACCTGCTCGGCGGCGAGATCCCCCTGGACGTCGACGCAGCGCGCGCCGGGGTCAGTGAGATCGCCGGGAGGCTCGGGCTCGACCTCGAGCACTGCGCGACCGGCATCCTCGAGATCTCCGCGTGGAACCAGGCCAACGCGCTGCGCCAGGTCTCCGTCAAGCGCGGCCTCGACGTGCGCGACTTCATGCTCGCCACCTTCGGCGGCTCCGGCTCCCTGCTCGCCTGCCGGCTCGTCGACGTCCTCGGCCTCGCCGGCGTCGTCGTCCCGCAGAACCCTGGGAACGTCTCGGCCTTCGGCCTGCTCACGGTCGACGTCAAGAACGACTACGTCCAGACCGCCGTCGCCCGGCACCACTCCCTCGACCACGCCGCCGTGCGGAAGACCTTCGACGACCTCACTGCCAGGGCGGCGAGCGCCCTTGACGCCGAGGGGTTCTCGCTCGAGCAGCACCGCTACTCACGCACGGTCGACCTGCGCTACTTCGGCCAGGCCTACGAGGTCCGTGTCCCAGCGCCGGAGGGCGAGGTCGACGAGGCGTATGCCGCTGCAATCGCCTCCCGCTTCCACGACGAGCACCGCGCGCTCTACGGCTACGACTTCCGCCACGACCCCACCCAGCAGGTCGAGTGGGTCAACCTCCGCGTCACCGGCGTGGGACCCATCACCCGGCCGGAGCTGCGGGAGCTCGCCGATGGGTCGGGCGGCGCGGCCGACGTGCGCCATCGCGCCCACCGCAGCGTCCGCCCGGTCTGCTTCGACGCCGACGCCGGCTACGTCGACACCGACGTGTGGTGGCGGGCCGAGCTGCTCGCCGGCGACACCATCAAGGGCCCGGCGGTCATCGAGGAGTTCGGCTCGACGGTGCCCGTCCACCCCGGCTTCACCGTCCGGGTCGACGCCCTCGGCAACCTCGTCATCACCAAGGAGGCCTGAGATGTGCTTCTCCTGCCAGACCGCCGCGACGCGCCTCGCACCCGTCGACGCCGCCACCGGCTCCCGGACCGCCGCGCCTCACGACGGCTCCCTCCCCCGCCACGACGGGAGCCCGGTGAACCCCGCGGGGCTGCCCACGGCATACGAGCACGGCAACCGGCTGACCCCGGAGGGCACGTCGGTCGACCCGATCCTGGTCGAGATCGTCGAGGGGACGCTCGCCAGCGTCGAGCTCGAGGTCGAGACGGCCATCGCCCGCACGTCGCGCTCCCCCATGATCCGCGACGCGCACGACTTCCGAGCCGGCATCCACGACCGCCAGCTGCGCAAGCTGACCGGACGGTCGTACAGCGCGCTGGTGCACCCGATCGCTCGGGACTTCCCGCTCGCCGAGATGAGCGAGGGCGACGTCTTCTTCCACAACGACGTCTACGAGTCCGAGGGCGGCATCGGCCACCTGCCCGACCTCTGCGTCACCGTGCCGGTCTTCACCGGCGGTGAGGTCGTCGCCTTCGTCCAGGCGTTCGGCCACCACGACGACATCGGCGGTGCCGTGCCCGGCTCGATGCCGAGCAACGCGCGGACCGTCTTCGAGGAGGGGCTCTCCGTCCCGCCGATAAAGCTGTGGGACCAAGGAGTTCCCAACCAAGCGGCGCTGCGCATCATGACCCGCAACAGCCGGATGCCCGACAGCCTCGCTGCCGACCTCGACGCCGAGTGCTCGGCCTGCCTCATGGGCGCCCGCCGCCTCGGCGAGCTGTTCGAGCGCTACGGCCGCGACACCATCGAGGCGGCCTTCGACGCCATCCTCGACCGGACGACCGAGACCTACCGACGCGAGATCCTCAGCAAGATCCCCGACGGCACGTACGTGTGGGAGGACTACGCCGAGCACGACGGCGTCGACGAGCCGAAGCTGCACACCCAGCGGATCACCTTGACGAAGCTGTCGACCGGTGGGCCGGGCCCCGGCGACGGCGGCCCCAAGCTGGTCATCGACTTCACCGGTACCGCCCCGCAGGCCAAGGGCCCGATCAACCACTGCGGCGACTACGTCGGCGGCAACTTCCTCAAGAAGTGGCTCGCCCCGATCCTGCGCAACCTCGCCGACACCCCCGAGCGGATGGCCGAGCTCGACGTCAACGAGGGCATCGTGCCGCTCATCGAGATGCGCTTCCCCGAGAAGGGCACGCTGCTGACGCCGATCTACCCGGCGCCGACCAACGCCCGCACCTTCGTCATCCTGCGCCTGCTCGGCGTCCTCGCCGGTGTCGTCGCCAAGGCGGTGGACGGCCGGATGCCCGCCGACCAGGAGACGATCCGCTACACCGGCGTCTACGGCAAGGACCGGGACGGCAACGACTACCTCATGCGCGAGGTGCTCGGCGGCGGCTCCGGCGGTCGCTACTACGCCGACGGCGAGGACACGATCCACGTCGTGCCCGACAGCCGCAACCTGCCGACGGAGTTCACGGAGAGCCGCTTCCCGTTCCTCGTCGAGCGCCTCGGCCTCGCGGTCGACTCCGGCGGCGCCGGACGCCACCGCGGTGGCCTCGGCTACGAGAAGCACATCCGGATGCTCAAGGACGCGCACTTCATGTCCATCGCCGACCGGTCGATCCTGGCCTGCTGGGGCGTCAAGGGCGGCAAGGCGGGGCGTCCCTTCGAGGTGACCGTCGACGTCGGCGGTCCCGAGGAGCGCACCGTCGACGCCCTCGCCGACGCCGAGGTCGTCAAGGCGGGTCAGGTCATCCGCATCCGCACCACCGGAGGCGGCGGCTGGGGCGACCCGCTCGAACGGCCCTACGACGAGGTCGAGCGCGACCTGCGCTGGGGCAAGGTCTCGTTCGAGGGCGCCCGTCGCGACTACGGCGTGGTCGCGGCGGGCGACCTCGACGAGCCGGTCGTCGACACGGCCGCGTCCGATGCCCTGCGCCAGCAGCTCCGCAGCGAGCGCGCCACCGAGCAGCCCTTCTTCGACCGCGGGCCTGGCTACGCGACGCTCGCCGCCGGTCGAACGGCCGCCGATGTCGACTGGGTGTGAGCATCGTGACGACGATCCTCGTCATCGGCGCCGCCGGCAAGACCGGGCGGGCGGTGGCGCGCGCCCTGACAGCCGGGGGCATCGCCGTGCGCGCTGCCGTGCGCTCCACGGCCAGGCACGAGGTGGTCAGTGCCGCTGGGGCACAGTCGATTTCGGAGATTGACCTCGAGACCGGCGCTGGCCTCGCGGAGGCGGTCGAGGACGTCGACGGCCTCTACCACCTCGCCCCGAACCTGCACCCCGACGAGGTCGGGATCGCCGACCGGGTCGCCCGCGCAGCCGCGGCGGCCGGGGTCCCCCGGTTCGCCTTCCACTCGGTGCTGCACCCGCACGAGGCGTCGATGCCGCACCACCTCCGCAAGGCGGAGGCCGAGGAGGTCGTGCGCACCCACCTGCCGGGTGCCACGATCCTGCGGCCCGCGGCATACCACCAGAACCTCGTCGCGGCGGCTCGGTCCGGCCGTCTCGCCGTGCCCTACTCGCTCGACGCGCCCTTCACGAACGTCGACCTCGACGACGTGGCGCTGGTGGCTGCCGTCGTGCTGACGCGCCCGGGCCACGAGGGCCTCACCTACGACCTCGCCGGTCCGGAGGTGCTGTCCGTGCGCGACCAGGCCGGCATCGCCATGGACGTGCTCGGCCGTCCCGTCGAGGCCGTACACGTGGAGCTCGCCGAGTGGGTCGCGGGACCGGGCGCGGCCCTGACGCCACACGCGCGTGCCGACCTCGTGGCGATGTTCGCCGCCTACGACCACGGCGGGCTCGTCGGCGACCCAGGGACGTTGCGCCGCCTGCTGCGACGCGAACCGCGCGGCTGGGCCGGGGTGCTCGCGCGTTCCTGAGCGGACCGGCCGCCGCTGACGCGCGCGTCAGTCGATGTCGCGTTCCTCGATCGTCTGACGCACCGTGCTGGTCGGCGTGGAGGCGCCGCTCGGACGCTCCTCGCGGGTGATGACACGCTTGCGGCGGCTGCCCTTGCTCCCGTGCCAGATCAGCGCGCCCCCGGCGACCATGAAGATCACCCCGACGGTCGGCAGGCTGATGACGGACGTGTTGGCCCGCACCGCGAAGGTCAGGATCGCCCCCACGATCGCGAGCAGAACTCCCACTCCCACGTGCGGCCACCTCTCGAGTCGAACCACGGGCACCGGACAACGCCCCAACGCTATCCCCGTACCCGGCCCGCGGAACGGGGCACCAGCGCACCGCCTCGCTGCTCCGTGGCGGCACCCCACGGCATACATCTGCCAACGTGCGGGGCCGCCTTGGGGCAGGAGGTGACAACGCGCCTGCCTCTCCCCGCTCCCTAGGCTCACGCCATGACGACCGAGGACGCGCCGTGAGGGTGCTCGTGGCGCTGGGCGGCAACGCCATGACCGGTCCCGACGGCGACGCGACACCCCAGGCGCAGACCGAGGCCATCGCAGGCGCGAGCCACCACGTGGCCGACCTCGTCGCAGCCGGCCACGAGGTCGTGCTCACGCACGGCAACGGCCCGCAGGTCGGCAACCTGCTGGTCAAGAACGAGCTCGCCGCTCACGTCGTCCCGCCGGTCCCGCTCGACTGGTGCGGCGCCCAGACCCAGGGCACGATCGGCTTCACGCTGCTCGACACCCTCGAGGCGGCCCTGGCGGCTCGCGGCGTCGCTCGCCCTGTGGCGGCCCTCGTCACCCGCACGCTCGTGCATGCCGAGGACGCCGGGTTCACCCATCCCACCAAGCCGATCGGGCGGTACCTGCCCCGCGAGCAGGCGCAGACCCTCATCGACCACGGCGAGCGCTGGGAGGACCGCGGCGAGAAGGGCTGGCGCCGCGTCGTCGCCTCGCCCGAGCCCGTCGAGGTCCTGGAGACGCCCGCGCTCCACACGCTTCTCGCCGCCGGTTACGTCGTCGTCACGGCCGGCGGTGGAGGCATCCCCGTCGTTCGCGACGACGACGGAACGTTGCGCGGCGTCGAGGCCGTCATCGACAAGGACCTCACCGCGGCGATGCTCGCCCGAGACGTCCACGCCGACGTCCTGCTCATCGCGACCGACGTCGCGCACGCCGTCGCCGGCTGGGGCACGCCCCAGGCGCACGACCTCGGCCGCGTCAGTCTGGCCGAGATGGAGGCGTATGCCGCCCAGGGGCACTTCGCGTCGGGCTCGATGGGCCCGAAGGTCGAGGCCGCCCTCCGCTTCGTCCGGTCGGGCGGTTCGCGCTCGATCATCACGGCACTCGACCAGCTCGCCTCGGCGATCGACGGCCAGGTCGGGACCGTCATCGAAAACCCAGCAACAGAAAGGTGATTCACGTGCCCGAAGCCATTGAGGTGCGCAAGGTGCCCATCCACTCGGTCGCCGACGCGTCGGAGCTGGCCAAGCTCATCGACGACGGCGTCATGGAGGCGAGCCGGGTCATCGCGATCATCGGCAAGACCGAGGGCAACGGCGGAGTCAACGACTACACACGCATCATCGCCGACCGGGCCTTTCGCGAGATCCTCGTCGAGAAGGGCGCCCCCGCCGAGCAGGTCCGACAGGTGCCGATCGTGTGGTCCGGCGGCACCGACGGCGTCATCAGCCCCCACGCCACGATCTTCGCCACGGTCCCGGCCGAGAAGGCCGAGCCGTCCGACGATCTCCGGCTCACCGTCGGCTTCGCCATGAGCGAGCCGATCAAGCCCGAGGAGATCGGCTACGTCGCCATGGTGCAGAAGGTCGCCGACGCGGTGAAGATCGCGATGGAACGAGCCGGCATCACCGACCCCGCGGACGTGCACTACGTGCAGACCAAGACCCCACTGTTGACGATCCACACCATCCGCGATGCGAAGTCCCGCGGCCACGAGGTCTGGACCGAGCACACGCACGAGTCGATGGACCTCTCCAACGGCACCACAGGCCTCGGCATCGCCGTCGCCCTCGGCGAGATCGAGATGCCCACCGACGCCGACATCATGCACAACCGCTCGCTCTTCTCGTCCGTCGCCTCGTGCAGCTCGGGCGTCGAGCTCGACCAGGCGCAGGTCGTCGTCGTCGGCAACGCGCGCGGCGCCGGCGGCCGCTACCGCATCGGCCACTCCGTCATGCAGGACGCCCTCGACGCCGACGGTGTGTGGGCGGCCATCAAGGACGCCGGGCTCGACCTGCCCGAGCGTCCGCACAGCAGCGACATCCAGGGGCGGCTCGTCAACGTCTTCCTCAAGTGCGAGGTCAGCCAGGACGGCACCGTCCACGGCCGCCGCAACGCGATGCTCGACGACTCCGACGTGCACTGGCACCGGCAGATCAAGTCGGCCGTCGGCGGCGTCACGGCGTCCGTCACCGGCGACCCTGCGGTTTTCGTGTCCGTGTCGGCCGCCCACCAGGGTCCCGACGGCGGCGGCCCGGTCGCCGCGATCGTCGACCTCGGCCAGGGCGAGCCGACCGGTTACCGCTGGACCCGCTGACGTTCGAGGCAGTCCCGGCACGCAGGCTAGGACCGGCCACTGTCGGCCAACTCCTCCAGCTGTCGCACGACGGCCTCCGGAGAGGGCATCGCGGCTATCTCGCCGCGGGCCCGAACCACCCGAGACCGCAGCAGCTCGTCCGACAGGACTCGGTCGATGGCGGCAACGACGCTCCCCTCCGGAGCGTCGTTGCCGACTGCGGCCCCGAGACCGAGCTCATCGATCCGGGCGGCGTTGAGGAACTGGTCGGCGCCTTGCGGGGTGATGACCTGCGGGACCCCCGCAGCGAGGCAGCCGAGCACGGTCCCGGTGCCGCCGTGATGGATCGCCAGGTCGACGTGGTCGAGCACCGCGGCCTGGTCGACGAAGCGCTCGACCCGCACGTTGGCCGGAAGCTCTCCCAGCAGAGCCGGGTCGCCCTCCGGGCCTGCGGCGACGAGAACCCGCTCGCACCGTTCCGCCGCTTCGACAACGGACCTTCTCAAGACCTCCACCGCGCCGAACGCGACCGTCCCCAGCGTGACGTAGACCCTGGGTCTCGGTACCTCGGAGATCCAGCTCGACACCGGATCCCTCGCGTTGGACCACGCCACCGAGCGGATCGGCAGCCGTTCGAAGGGCGGCTCACCGTCCGCGACCCAGATCGTCGGCCGCGGGTCGAGAGTGGGCCCGGGCTCCACGTCGATGACGCGGCTGAGCAGTCCCTGGAAGAAGGCCGGTGGCGCCATCGCGATGTGAAAGGACACGGACGGCACGCCGACCTCACGCGCCGCTATGGCGGCACCGACGTTGGAGCCCTCGTGGACGACGAGGTCCGGGACGCCTTCGCGGACCCACAGTCCGTGGAGGCGCGGAATGATGTGGCGGGGCATGACGATGCCGAACATCGCCGTGGGGAAAGCGAACGGGTCCGCGCCGTCCGTGACCTCGGCCATGGCCTGCTGCTCGGCGGCGTGCAGGGTCAGGCCCGGCGGCACCCCGGCCACGACCCGGAGCGGCAGCTTGCCCGCGAAGGTATCCCCCGCCGAGAAGGTCACCTCGTGGCCGGCCGGGGCGGCCGCCGCTGCCAACGGCACCATGGGCAGAAGGTGCCCATAGGCAGGGATCCCCGAGAAGGTGATCTTCACGTCACCGAGTATGACGGCGCCACGTCCCGGGAGCAGGGCTTCGGCGCCAAGCGGGCTCGGCGGCACACGGCCCTTCCGTACGCCGCTGAGCCCGCTGGCGTCGGCGCAGTCAGTGGGCGAAGTGGCGCGTCCCGGTGAAGTACATCGTCACGCCAGCCCCCTTGGCCGCCTCGATGACCTCCTCGTCGCGGATCGAGCCCCCGGGCGCGACCACGGCGCGCACCCCCGCCTCGAGCAGGATCTGCAGGCCGTCGGCGAACGGGAAGAACGCGTCGGAGGCCGCGACCGACCCACGCGCCCGCTCCTCCCCTGCTCGACGCACGGCGAGGTAGCAGGAGTCGACGCGGTTGACCTGCCCCATGCCGACGCCGACCGCGGCGCCGTCGTGGGCGAGCAGGATCGCGTTGGACTTGACGGCGCGGATCGCGCGCCAGGCGAACTGCAGGTCGGCAAGCGTTGCGTCGTCCGCGGCGTCACCGGCGACGAGACGCCAATTCGCTGCCTCGTCACCACCCGTCACGTCGCCGTCCTCCCCGCGCACGACGGCGTCCACCTTGTCGACCGTCTGCACGAGCAGGCCGCCGCTGACGGCACGCGTCTCGATGGGATCTGCGGCCTCGGCCATGCCGGCGGGCAGGCGCAGGACGCGGAGGTTCTTCTTCGCGGTGAGGATCTCGAGGGCCTCCGGCTCGTAGTCCGGCGCGATGATGACCTCGGTGAAGACCGGCTTGGCCGCCGCGGCCATCGCCGCCGTGACGGTGCGGTTGGCGGCGATGATGCCGCCGTAGGCGCTCACCGGGTCGGTCGCGTGGGCCCGCTCGTAGGCCTCCTCGATCGTGGCACCGACGGCGATGCCACACGGGTTGGCATGCTTGACGATCGCCACCGTCGGCTGGTCGCCGTGGTCGTGCGCGGCCCGCACGGCTGCGTCGGTGTCGACGTAGTTGTTGTAGGACATCTCCTTGCCGTGCAGCTGCTCTGCGCTCGCCACGCCCGGACGCCAGTGGCGGTAGAGCGCCGCGCCCTGGTGCGGGTTCTCGCCGTAGCGCAGGACCGCCGCTCGGTCGAACGTCGCGCCGGTCCACGCCGGGAAGCCGGTGCCATCGGTCGTGTCGGCGACGACGCTGCCCATCCAGCTCGCGACCGCGGTGTCGTAGCTCGCCGTCTGCACGAACGCCTCGGCGGCCAGGCGCCGGCGCTCCGTCAGCGTGAAGCCCCCCGCGGCCAGCGCCTCCGTGACGTGGGCGTATGCCGTGGGGCTCGTCACGATGGCGACGCTCGCGTGGTTCTTGGCGGCGGCCCGCACCATCGAGGGGCCGCCGATGTCGATCTGCTCGACGCACTCGTCCTCGCTCGCGCCGGACGCGACGGTCTCGCGGAAGGGGTAGAGGTTGACGACGACCAGGTCGAACGCCTCGACGCCGAGGTCTGCCAGCTGCTTCACGTGGTCGGGATTGCGCGTGTCGGCGAGGATGCCCGCGTGCACCTTCGGGTGCAGCGTCTTGACACGCCCGTCGAGGCACTCGGGGAAGCCCGTCAGCTCCTCGACCTGCGTCACCGGAACGCCTGCGGCAGCAATGGTCTTCGCGGTCGAGCCGGTCGAGACGATCGAGACGCCGGCGGCATCGAGCGCACGGGCGAGGTCGTCGAGGCCGGACTTGTCGTAGACGGAGACGAGGGCCCGCTTGATCGGGCGGCGGCTGGTGGCAGCGGACGAGGCGACGGTCATGAAGGTGCACTCCTGGTTCGGTGACATCGGTCGCGGCGTGCCGTGCAGGTCGGCGGGACCCGACGGCATCCGTTCTCGCGAGGCACCCAGGCGGTCGATGCTCCCGACGTCACTCCCCGGTGGTGTCCCACCCGCGCCAGTCGTGTGCCACCAGCGTAGCGGTCAGGCCCTGCCGATCCGAACTCGGCGGCCCTCGACGGCGAAGCCCTCGCGGGCGAGGCGGGCGACGACCTCGACGAGCAGCTCGCGCTCCTGCACCTTGATTCGCTCGTGCAGGCTCTCCTCGGTGTCGTCGTCCGCGACGGCCACGACCCGCTGCTCGATGATCGGGCCGGTGTCGACGCCGGCGTCGACCACGTGGCACGTCGTGCCCGTCACCTTGACCCCGTACGCGAGCGCGTCGCGTACACCGTGCGCGCCCGGGAAGCTCGGCAGCAGGGCCGGGTGGGTGTTGACCACTGGTGCCGCCCCGAGCGTGGTCGGGCCGAGGATCCGCATGAAGCCGGCCGTGACGACGAACCGTGGGCTCGCGGCGGCGACCCGCGCGGCCAGGGCGACGTCCCACGCGGCCCGGTCCCCGAAGTCGGCCGGGCGCACGACGAACGTGGGTATGCCCGCCCGCTCGGCGCGCTCGAGGCCCACACACGGGCGGTCAGCACCGACCGCCGCGATGCGCACGCCGTAGCCCGGCTCGGCGGCGGCGTCGATCAGCGCCTGCAGCAGGGTGCCCGAGCCGGACACGAGGACGACGACCGGGGCCATGCGCTCGGCGGCGGCCGCCACAGCGTCGCCGGTCTCGGACGGGCTGGCGGGTGCGTCGGTCGTCACGCGCCGGAGTTTAACGTCCACCTCCCCGCCGTCCCGATGACGTCCTGCGCGGGTCGATGGGCGAGGATGGTCCGCATGACCGAGCCCCACCCCGAGCAGGAGATCGCGTACGCGCGCGAGAAGGCCAAGCGCACCCTGCCCGTCTCGCTGCTCGTGCTGCTCGCCCTCATCGCGATGTACCTCCCTCTGCCGAAGCGCTTCGTCGCCTTCGTACCGCTCGTGCTGGCGGTCGTGCTCACGGTGCGCCTGCTCCGGTTCATGTCGGCTCGCGCCGGCCGGGAGAAGGTCTGGCCCGTCGTGACCCTCGTCATCGCCGGGATGCTGCTGTCGACCCTCGCGCTGCAGGTCGTGTTCTACGACTCGGTGAGCGCCTACGAGCGCTGCCTCGCCGGGGCACAGACGAGCATCGCGCAGGGTGACTGCCAGCAGCTGAAGAACGCCGGGACGTTCAGGCTGGTCATGCGCTGAGCGGCCGCCACGGCGCTCAGTCCTCGTCGGCCCCCGCCGCTGCGTCTGGCTGCTCCGCCTTGCGCTCCTGACCGCGTTCGCGCAGGAGAAGAGCCCCCGCGAAGAGCAGTGCTCCGCCGACGACCTCGGCGGTCAGGGCCGCCGCAAACGCCCACAGCGGCGGGCCGACGACCGAGAGCCGGTCGACCCCGACCGCGCCGTTGCCGAGGGCCGTCAGAGCGACGACCACCGCGACCGCGATCAAGCCCGCCACGGCCGTGGCCGACAGCCGCGCCCGCACGTTGCCGAAGAACTCGAGCTCGGCATCGACCCGCCGCCCGGCCCAGACCCCGAGGGCCACGGGAACGAGCACGACGGCATACATCAGCGGTGGGAAGTCACTGGCCCGCGGCAGCGCGCCGAGCACGGGGACGAGCGGCAGCAGTCCCGGCTGCGCGGCGGCGGGAGTGATCGCCGAGCCCAGCGCCACCTGGAAGCCGGGGCCGGCCAGGAAGGAGAGCGCCCACGTGGCGGCGTTGCCGAGCAGGGCGAGCTGCGCCAGGCCGATGACGAGCAGCGCGCCGAGATTGGCGCCGTACTCATCCTGGACCTCGGCCACGGACGACCACGCGACGACGAGCCGGACCAGCACGACGACCAGGCCGACGGCGAGCAGGAGCCCCGCGCCGCGCCAGCCCGTGCGCCAGACCGACGGCAGCCAGGTCGGTCCACGGCGGAACCACGTGCGCACGAAGGCCGGCGCCGACTCGTCGTCGGGGCGCAGCATCACGAAGCCGAGCGCGGCGGCCGGCACGAGGAGGGACCCGAGGACGGCGGCCACCCCAGGGGTGGCCGGGCCACCGAGGGTGAAGAGCGCGAAGACGGCGGACAGCAGCGCGTAGCCGACGAGGAAGCCCGGCACCACGCCCCACTGCGCGACCTTGCTCCAGTCCGCGGCGCCGACCCGGAGCCGCTCGGTGGCGGCGAGGCGGCGGGCGAAGCGGAAGGCGACGTAGACGAAGACGAGCAGCAGCAGCAGGGGCGTCACCGAGATGGCGACCGAGCCGGCACCCACCGACTGGCCGTGGCCGAGGAACCAGATCGCGCTGGCCACCGACACGGCCGAGAACCAGCCCACCGTGGTCTCGGGCGCCGCCAGCCAACCGATGAGGGCCGGGAGCACCACGACGGACCAGGTGCCGAGGGCGGCCAGCACGCCGGCGCGCAGGGCAGCCGGCATGGCGGTGGAGGGGCTCGTCGACGCGGTGGCCGACCTCGTGGTCGACGTCGTGGTCGTGCTCGGCGGGGCCAGTGGTCTCACTCCTGCGGTGGCTCGGGCGGTGCCTCCATGGTCACAAGATCGCCGCCCGGGAGCGAGCGCCCACGCCGGGCACGCCGCACACGGCACCAACTCGGTCACGGATTGCACGATCACCGACAGCGCCTCACGGCCCGGACGCACACTGGCAGTGAAGGGGATGAGACACATGAACAGAAAGAACCTCCACGCCCTGACGCCCCTGCTCGCAGCACTCGCGCTCACCGCCGCCCTCGCCGCACCCAGTGCGGTACCGACCACCGGGACGTCCCCGGCGCGTCCGACGACTGCGTCACCGACGGCCGGTCCGGACGTCGCCACGCTCCCCGTCGCCTACGCCGGGACCGTCTACTTCACCTTCGACGACGGGCCGCACCCGACCTGGACGCCGAAGATGCTGGCCGTCCTGCGCAAGTACGGCATCCACGCCGTCTTCTTCGAGATCGGCCAGAACGTCGCGTCGTACCCGTCGATCACCCGCAGCCTGCGCAGCAACGGCATGCTCATCGGGAACCACACCTGGAGCCACCCGGACCTGACGACGCTGTCGACCACGTCCGTGACCTCGCAGCTCAACCGGATGGAGTCCGCGCTCGGCTACCGGCCACGCTGCGTCCGCCCGCCCTACGGCGCGACCAACAGCCGCATCGCGACGATCATCGCCAACCGCGGGCAGCGGCAGATCCTCTGGACCGTCGACCCGCGCGACTGGTCACGGCCGGGCACGACGACCATCGTCAACCGGGTGCTGGCCAACGTGCGCGCAGGCTCGCGGATCCTCATGCACGACGGCGGCGGTGACCGTTCACAGTCCGTGGCCGCGGCCGACATCCTGATCCCGAAGCTGCGCGCCCGCGGCTTCGTCATCGGCCTGATGGCCTGTTGACCCCACCGGCCGTATGCCGTCACGCCGCCACAGCGCACCGGCCACACGGCATACGCCAACAGTCCACGACGACGGAGCGGGCGGCCACCCGAAGGTGACCGCCCGCTCCGGAACGCCCGTGGCGCAGACTACTTCGCGAGCTCCTGCATGATCTCGCGCATCAGGTCGGCAGTCTCGGACGGCGTCTTGCCGACCTTGACGCCGGCGGCCTCGAGGGCCTCCTTCTTGGCCTGGGCCGTGCCCGAGGAGCCCGACACGATGGCGCCCGCGTGGCCCATCGTCTTGCCCTCGGGGGCGGTGAAGCCGGCGACGTAGCCGACGACGGGCTTGGTCACGTGCTCCTTGATGTAGGCCGCCGCGCGCTCCTCGGCGTCGCCGCCGATCTCGCCGATCATGACGATCGCGTCGGTGTCGGGGTCGTTCTGGAACGCCTCGAGGCAGTCGATGTGCGTCGTGCCGATGATCGGGTCGCCGCCGATGCCGACGGCCGAGCTGAAGCCGAAGTCCCGCAGCTCATACATCATCTGGTAGGTCAGCGTGCCCGACTTGGAGACCAGGCCGATGCGGCCGGTGCCCGAGATGTCGGCGGGGATGATGCCGGCGTTGGAGACGCCCGGCGTGATCAGGCCGGGGCAGTTCGGGCCGACGATGCGGGTCGTGCCCTTGTCCTTGGCGTAGTTGTAGAACTCGGCGGTGTCCTTGACCGCGACGCCCTCGGTGATGACGACGGCGAGCGGGATCTCGGCGTCGATCGCCTCGACGGCGGCGGCCTTGGTGAACTGGGCGGGCACGAAGATCACGGACACGTTGGCGCCGGTGGCCTCGACGGCCTCCTTGACCGTGCCGTAGACGGGGACGGAGACGCCGCCCTCGAAGTCGACCGTGGTGCCGGCCTTGCGGGGATTGACGCCGCCGACGATGTCGGTGCCCGACTTCAGCATGCGCTGCGTGTGCTTCATGCCCTCGGACCCGGTCATGCCCTGGACGATGACCTTCGAGTCGGCGTTGAGGAAGATAGCCATGTTCGTCGTTCTCTCTTCTGTGGCTCTGTGGTCAGTTGGCGGCGGGCCGGGAGGCGAGCTCGGCGGCGCGGCGCGCGGCGCCGTCCATCGTCGGCTCGACCGTCACCAGCGGGTGGTTGCGCTCCTGCAGGATGCGTCGGCCCTCCTCGACGTTGTTGCCGTCGAGGCGCACGACCAGCGGGCGGTCCTCCTCGTCACCGAGGGCGTCGAGCGCGCCGACGATGCCGTTGGCCACCGCGTCGCAGGAGGTGATGCCGCCAAAGACGTTGACGAAGACGCTCTTGACCTGCGGGTCCGACAGGATGATGTGCAGGCCGTTGGCCATGACCTCGGCGCTCGCGCCGCCACCGATGTCGAGGAAGTTGGCCGGCTTCTGGCCGCCGAACTCCTCACCGGCGTACGCGACGACGTCGAGCGTGCTCATGACCAGGCCGGCGCCGTTGCCGATGATGCCGACGGAGCCGTCGAGCTTGACGTAGTTGAGGTTCTTCTCCTTGGCGGCCGCCTCGAGCGGGTCGGCCTGCGCCGTGTCCTCGAGGGCCTCGTGGTCCGCGTGGCGGAAGCCGGCGTTCTCGTCCAGCGTCACCTTGCCGTCGAGGGCCACGATCTGGCCGTCCTCGGTCTTGACGAGGGGGTTGACCTCGACGAGCGTCGCGTCCTCGTCGCGGTAGACGGTCCAGAGCTTCTGAATGGCGTCGGCGATGGCGGCCTTGTCGGCCTCGTCGAAGCCGGCGGTGTCGACGATCTCCTGCGCCTTGGCGGCGTCGATGCCGGTGTTGGGGTCGACCGCGATGCGCGCCAGGGCCTCGGGGCGCTCGACGGCGAGCTGCTCGATCTCCATGCCGCCCTCCTTGGAGCACATGGCGAGGTAGGTGCGGTTGGCGCGGTCCAGCAGGATCGAGAAGTAGTACTCCTCGGCGATGCGGGCGCCCTGGGCGATCATCACGGTGCCCACGGTGTGGCCCTTGATGTCCATGCCGAGGATCGCCTCGGCCGCGGCCTGCGCCTCGTCGGGGCTCTTGGTGACCTTGACGCCGCCGGCCTTGCCGCGGCCGCCGGTCTTCACCTGCGCCTTGACGACGGTGACACCTCCCGACTTCGGCCCGATCTGCTCGGCGGCCGCGCGGGCCTCCTCTGGCGTGGTGGCGATGGCGCCGGCCAGCACGGGCACCCCGTGCTTCTCGAACATGTCGCGGGCTTGGTACTCGAAGAGATCCACGGGTGGGGTCCGTCCTCGTCGTCGATTCGTATCGTCGTCGATCGCATCGCTGCGGCGTCCTTGGGGGCTCCCGTGCTCGCGCTCGGACGGGCCCTGCGCCGAGGCGCAACCGAATCAGGCTGTCCCTCGGACTCTAGTGGCTCCGAGGCGTGCTGCCGCCACCGGGGTGCGCCCGACTGGAGCAAGATCACACCGCCGCCGGGGCGCGCTGTCGCCTGCTCCGCGGGTTGGTGGCCCGTCCGCGCGGCCTGCCGTCCGTCTCGTGCCGGATCCCGCGGAGCAGGCCGTATGCCGCGTCGCACGTCAGGCGGCCGCCTGGCCGAGCGCCTGCTGCAGCCGACGCCTCAGGCGGTCGGCGTCGGCGAGCTCGGACCAGACGACCCTGACCACGACCCAGCCGGCCCGGCGCAGGGCATCCTCTCGCTGCTTCTCCTCGAACAGCGCCCGCGAGTCGGCGTACTTCACGGCACCGTCGAACTCGACCAGCACGCGGGTGCCATGGACCCGGAAGTCCGCCCGGTAGCGGCGGCCCTCGACCGTCAGCTCGACCTGCGGTTCGAGGTCCAGACCGAGGCTGCGCAGCACGTATGCCGTCCGCGTCTCCCCGGGCGACTCGTGCCGTCCGTCGACGTGGCGCAGGGCGGCCCTGACCGTCGCGAGGCCCGGATGCCCCGCCAGCCGGTCGACGGAGCGCCCGAGGCGGTCGGCGTCGACGACTCCGCGCGCGAGCGCCGCATCGGCCGCGACGAGTGCCGCCTCCGGCCCGTGCACGAGCCCCGTCTGCACGACGGCCAGCGCGATCGGCACCGTGGCCGTGGTCGAGGAGTCGGGGAGACCGGATGCGCGGAACGGCGCCAAGGCAGCGATCGGCCGATGGAGCACCAGTCCTCGTCGTCGCGCCGAGGCGTTGGGCACCCGAGCCCCTGACGCTCGGGGCAGGGAGGTCAGGTGGACGGTGTCGAGGTCGACGGCATACGTCGGCAGTCCGTGCAGGAGCAGCGCGGAGTGGTGGCTGACCACGGCCCGCCCCGCGTTGGCTCGGCCCAGAGCGGTGGCCATCAGCACGTGCCGCGCCTCCGCCGTGGGCGGCTCGCCGGACACGACGGCATACCAGCCTCGGGTGAGGCGCAGGCACTGCCCCGACCTCACGAGCCGGCGCAGGGCGTGGCCGTCCAGACCGTGAGCGGCGGCGTCCGCAGCCGAGAAGACGCCGTGGGCGCCCAGCAGGTCGAGTCGCATGGGCCGAGCGTCGCGCGGCCGGCCGTGTCGGGCCAGCGCCCGGCCGCCGGTTGTGGACGGACGCGCCGTGGCGCCACCGGCTGTGGACGACTCGCGCTCTTCCGGGCCGTACGCGGGTTGCGGGTCCGCTCGCCCGGTAGGCCCCCCGTCGGGGCCCCGAACCCGCGGAGCAGCCCGGAAGGCGCGGAGCGTCAGCCGGGGTGGACGTGCTCGCGGACCCAGCTGACGATCTCCATCGTCGTCGCGCCCGGGGTGAAGACCTTGGCGACGCCGAGCCGCTCGAGCTCAGCGATGTCGTCCACGGGGATGATGCCGCCGCCGAAGACGACGATGTCGCTCGCGTCGCGCTCGGCGAGCAGCTCGACGACCCGCGCGAACAGCGTCAGGTGCGCGCCCGAGAGCACCGAGAGCCCGACGACGTCGGCGTCCTCCTGGATGGCCGCCTCGACGATCTGCTCGGGAGTCTGGTGCAGCCCCGTGTAGATGACCTCCATGCCCGCGTCGCGCAGGGCCCGCGCGACCACCTTCGCACCGCGGTCGTGCCCGTCGAGCCCCGGCTTGGCCACGACCACGCGGATGACGTCGGTCTGCTCGGTCACGGCTTCGGCGGCGACTTCGGCGGCGGGGGTCTCGCTCATGCCGGGCACTCTAGCCAGCCCCACCAGACCCCGGCGCGCGATAGTGATGCATCGCCCACCCACAGGGGTACGGTCAGGAGGTGGGAGAGGCAGCACGGGCGGCGAGGACGCCGCCACAAGCCGGCACCCCGACAGGTGACGCGCAGGCCCCGCGGGGGTTCGCCGCAGCGGTCGGGGAGGTGGCCGGTGCGCTCCTGACGCCCACCGGACTGGCCGGGGCCGCGCTCGAGGCGTCGTGGATGGGCCTGCACCTCGGGCTCTACCCCTTGGGCCTGCTCGGCTCCCGGGCCAGTGACCGGCGGCAGGGCTACCGGCTCGGGCACCTGCCCCCGACCCAGCGGGGCCTCGCCATCCAGAACGTCGAGGCGGCCGAGACCCCGATCCTGCTGGTGCACGGGATGGCAGACAACCGCTCGATCTTCACCGTGTTGCGGCGCGGCCTCGTGCGCCGCGGTTTCGGGCGCCTCGAGACGATCAACTACTCGATCTTCACCCGCGACGTCCGAGCGGCCGCCGCCGAGCTCGGCGCCGAGGTCGAGCGCATCGTCGAGGAGACCGGCTACGAGCGCATCCACGTCATCGGCCACTCGATGGGCGGGCTGATCGCCCGCTACTACGTGACCCGCCTCGGCGGCGACGAGCACGTGCACACCCTCGTCACCCTGGGCACCCCGCACCAGGGCAGCTATCTCGCCTACACGTGGAACAACGGCCTGACCCGCCAGCTTCGCCCCGGCAGTGCCCTGATGAGGGAGCTCGCAGCCCCGGCCAAGGAGTGCCAGACCCGTTTCCTCGTCTACTGGTCCGACCTCGACCAGGTCGTGATCCCGCAGCACAACGCGGCACTGCACCACGACGACCTCAACGTGCACAACATCGCCCTGCACGGAGTGGGTCACATGAGCGTGCCCATCACGAGCAGCGTGGTGCACGGCATCTCGACCGCGCTGGCGCACCTGGACACCTCCGGCGCCACGGTGACTCCCGGCGTCAGCCCGCTGAGCAGCCGGCGCAGCCGTATGCCGTAGCGCCCATTCGCGGCGAATGTGCACAGCTATCCCCCAAATCGTCGGGGATGCCCTAGTCTCGTCGCAGTCGCGGCCTCCACCACGACGCCCGGACGTCCGCGTTCCTAACGTGATTTCGGATCACGAAACGATCACGTTACGCTGGCCCCTCGCCTCCTGTACTTGATAGGTAAATCTTTCGTGCCCCAAAACAGCTACACCGGCCGGCACCGTCCGGCAGCCAAGCCTTCGCGGGGTCGACAGTTCGTCGTCCCCGTTGCGCTGCTCTCCTCGACCGTCGCCGGAGGCCTCGTGATCCGCGACGCCGGCGCCAGCCAGCTGAGCCCCGAAGCGGCCGCGATGAAGAACGTCTCCGACTCGGTCACCGGTCTCGGCCTCACGGCGGACCCCGAGGCGGTCGCCGCAGCCGCGGGCAACCGAGCTGGTGCACGCTCCTCGCGTGACATGGCTCGCGACGCCAAGGCGCTGATCGCCAACGCGAGCGCCTCCGCGCAGCAGACGGCCGCGCAGGCCGAGGCCGCAGCCGCCAAGGCCGCCGCCGACAAGGCCGCCGCGGCCAAGGCGAAGGCCGACGCCGCCGCCAAGGCCCAGCGCGAGGCCCAGGAGCGCGCGCTCACCCAGGCGCACCGCTGGGTCTCCCCCGTCGCCGGCTACACCCTCACCTCCGGCTTCGGCATGCGCTGGGGCAAGATGCACCCCGCCCAGGACCTCGCCTGTCCCGTCGGCAGTCCCGTCCGGGCCCTCTCGAGCGGCACCGTCGTCTTCGCCGGCTGGTCCACCGAGGGCTACGGCAACTTCGTCAAGATCCGCTACTGGGACGGCACCGTCTCGTGGATGGCGCACAACAGCCGACTGCTCGTGGCCGTCGGCGAGCAGGTGACGCCGGGCCAGGTGGTCGCCTACAGCGGTAGCACCGGCCACTCGACGGGCCCTCACGTGCACCTCGAGATCCACCCCAAGGACGGCTCCGCCGTGCCGCCCAGCCCCTGGCTCGCAGCACGAGGCGTCAGCCTCTGACCGAGGCCCTCAGCGACTCGAGGCCCGTTCCCTTCCCGAGGGCGGGCCTCGTCGCGTCACAGGCCGTATGCCTTTGCGCCGCAACCAAGCCCGAGCCCGGGACCACGGCCGGCTGGGGGGCCAGCCCCGGCATACGCGATCGCCGTGAGGCTGGCGGAGCTCCGGCCCCGTGCGTCAGAGCTTGACGAGGGGGGCGTAGCGAAGGAGCAGGCGCTTGGTGCCGGTCTCGGCACCGAAGTCGACGTGGGCCATCGACTTGTCGCCGTCACCCTCGACCCGCACGACCGTGCCGAGCCCGAAGGAGTCGTGGCTCACCCGGTCGCCCGACTGCAGCGAGATGACCGGGCGCTTGCCGGCGCTGCGGACACCGGGACGGGCCGCGAGCGTGGCGACAGCCGGCCGGTCGGAACCACGGGCACCGCTGAACGACGGGCCCAGCCGCTGCCAGTCGAGCAGGTCGCCGGGGATCTCGTCGAGGAAGCGTGACGGCGGGTTGTACTGCGGGGCGCCCCACGCAGACCGTACCGCCGCGCGCGAGAGGTAGAGCCGCTCACGGGCCCGGGTGATGCCGACGTAGGCGAGGCGACGCTCCTCCTCGAGCTCCTTGGGGTCGCCGAGCGCCCGCATGTGCGGGAACGTGCCGTCCTCCATGCCGGTGAGGAAGACGACGGGGAACTCGAGGCCCTTGGCCGTGTGCAGCGTCATCAGCGTGACGACGCCCTGCGCCTTGGCCTCGGGCTCGTCGGGGATCTCGTCGGCGTCGGCCACGAGCGAGACCTGCTCGAGGAACTCCTCGAGTGCGCCGGCAGGGCCGACGTCCTCGGGCTCGACACCGGGCGGCAGCTCGCCGCCTGACTCCGCGAGCTCGGTGGCACGGCGGTCGTCGTACTCCTGCGCGACGGCGACGAGCTCGGCGAGGTTCTCGACGCGGGTCTCGTCCTGCGGGTCGTGGCTGGCGCGAAGCTCGGCGAGGTAGCCGCTCTCCTCGAGCGTCATCTCGAGCAGGGCCGCGACGCTGTCGTCGGCCTCGTAGGACGTGCGGAGCTTCTCGAGCAGGGCGGTGAAGCCCTGGATCGCCGCGACCGAGCGCGTGGCGATTCCCGGGGCGTCCTCCGCGCGGCCCAGGGCTGCGACGAACGGGATGCGCTCACGCTCGGCCAGCGCCGCGACGCAGGCCTCGGCCCGGTCACCGATGCCGCGCTTCGGGGTGTTGAGGATGCGGCGCAGGTTGACGGTGTCGGTGGGGTTGGAGACCACCCGGAGGTAGGCCAGGGCGTCCTTGACCTCGCGCCGCTCGTAGAAGCGCGTGCCGCCGACCACCTTGTAGGGCAGGCCCACCCGCACGAGCACCTCCTCGATGGCCCGGCTCTGGGCGTTGGTGCGGTAGAACACGGCCACATCGCCCGGCTTGACGCCCTTGTCGGCGAGGTCGTCGATCTCCTTGGCGATGAAGGCGGCCTCGTCGTGCTCGTTGTCGCCGACGTAGCCGGTGATCATCGCGCCGTCGCCGGAGTCGGTCCAGAGGTTCTTCGCGCGGCGCCCCTCGTTGCGGGCGATGACGCAGTTGGCGGCGCGCAGGATGCGCTGGGTCGAGCGGTAGTTCTGCTCGAGCAGGATCGTGCGGGCGTCGGGGTAGTCGTTCTCGAACTCGAGGATGTTGCGGATCGTCGCGCCGCGGAAGGCGTAGATCGACTGGTCGGAGTCGCCTACGACGCACAGCTCGGCCGGCGGCACGGCATACGACTCGACGCCCTCGGGCCCCTTAACCTCGCCGACGAGCTCCTTGATGAGCTGGTACTGCGCCTGGTTGGTGTCCTGGTACTCGTCGACGAGCACGTGGCGGAAGCGGCGGCGGTAGTACTCGGCGACGTCCGGGAAGGCCTGCAGCACGTTGACGGTCATCATGATGATGTCGTCGAAGTCGAGAGCGTTGGCCTGGCGCAGGCGGCGTTGGTACTGGGTGTACGCGTCGGCGACGGTGCGCTCGTAGTGGTTGCCCTCGGTGACCTGCGAGGCGTAGGTCTCCTCGTCGATCAGGTCGTTCTTGAGGTTGCTGACCTGAGCCGAGAAGCCGCGCGGCGGGTAGCGCTTCGGGTCGAGGTCGAGGTCGCGCAGCACGAGGCTCATCAGGCGCTGGCTGTCGGCGGCGTCGTAGATGGAGAAGGTCGACTTCATGCCGACCTTCGCGGCCTCGCGCCGCAGGATGCGCACGCACGCGGAGTGGAAGGTCATCACCCACATGGCGCGGGCGCGCGGGCCCACGAGGGATGCGACGCGCTCGCGCATCTCGGCCGCCGCCTTGTTGGTGAAGGTGATGGCGAGGATCTGGCCCGGCTGGGCGCCCCGCTCCCCGAGGAGCCACGCGATGCGGTGGGTGAGAACGCGGGTCTTGCCCGACCCGGCGCCGGCGACGATGAGCAGCGGCGTGCCCTCGTGGACGACGGCCTCGCGCTGCTGCGGGTTGAGCCCGTCGAGGAGCACGGTCGGGTCGAGGTCGGCGCGCCCTCCCTGGGCCGCACCCTCGCCGCCACGCGCCGCCGCCTCGGCCCAGGTCGGGACCCCCTGCTCTGTGACGTCGCCGCCGCGCCCGGTGCCGGCGGACCCGCTGGCGGGGCCGCCCTGGCCGGGGCCGAAACCGGGGATGGGGAGGTCGTCGAAGAGCGTGCTCATGATCGGACAAGCCTACGTCGACCCACCCACAGCCCCGACCACGACGCCCAGGTGCGCGACTCGGGAGAGGATGGCCCGGTGACCGACTTCGAGATCCGTGAGGCCACGGCCGCCGACGTGCCCGACCTCGTCCGCCTCGTACAAGCTCTCGCTGCCTACGAGAAGGAGCCCGACTCGGCGACAGCGACGCCCCAGCACTTCGGCGACGCCCTCTTCCCTGCGCAGGGCGACCCCACGGCATACGCCCTCGTGGCGGTTCGGGAGGACGCGGTCGTGGCGATGGCCATCTGGTTCCGCAGCTTCTCGACGTGGACGGGGCAGGCCGGCATCTGGCTCGAGGACCTCTTCGTGGAGCCGGGGCAGCGCGGCCACGGCATCGGCAAGGCGCTGCTGACCCGCCTCGCCGCGATGTGCGTCGAGCGCGGCTGGACGCGCCTCGAGTGGTCGGTGCTGAACTGGAACACCCCCTCCATCGACTTCTACCGGGCGCACGGTGCCCGCTCCCTCGACGACTGGTCGACCTTCCGCGTCGACGGCGACGGGCTCTCGAGACTGGCGGGCGAGTAGGTGGCCCGCGCGTCCCGCCGGATGGGGCCGGCCGACGTGCTCTGGCTCAACATGGACCGCCCGACGAACCTCATGGTGATCGTGTCGGTCGTGCTGCTCGACTCCGTCCCGGACTGGGATCGCGTGCTCGAGGTCATCCGTGCCCGCATCGTCGAGCCCTACCCCGTCTTCAGCCAGCGGGCCACGCGCGCCGGGCGTCCGTTCGCGCGCCACCGCTGGGAGGACGACCCGGACTTCGACCTCGACCGCCACGTGCACCGGGCCACGCTCACGGCCACGCTCACGGGCACGGACCGGGACACCGGGCGGACGGCCGACGGCAGCTCCGACGACGACGCCGCGCTGCAGGCGTACATCGAGGCGCACCTGTCGCGGCCCTTCGACCGCAGCCGGCCGCTCTGGGAGGTCCACCTCGTCGACGGCCACGGCGGGGGCGCCGCCCTCGTCTTCCGCATCCACCACGCCCTCGCCGACGGGATCGCGCTGACCCGTGTGCTGCTGGGGCTCACCGAGGACGCCGACGGGCGGCCGGGCGACCTCGTCGGGCCCGCGGCGAGCACGGGCCTCGGACCGGCGACTCTCGTCGGCTCGGCCATGGCTCCGGGTCCGGGAGCCGTGCGCTCGGCCGTGCGGTTGGCGCGGACTGCCACCCTCATGGCGTGGAAACGCCTGCGCGTCAGGGGTGCTCGTGCTGTCGTCACCGACGCGGCCGGCGTGACGCTGCGCACCGGACAGGTCGTCTCGGACCTGCTCCTCACGACGAACCCGACGAGCGCCGTCGGCGGTGATCCGGGGCGGAGCAAGCGGGTCCTGTGGACCCGGCCGCTGCCACTGCCGGGCCTCAAGCAAGCCGGGCGCCTGGTCGGCGCCACCCTCAACGACGTGCTGCTCAGCGCCGTGGCCGGCGCCCTGCACGTCTACCAGGACGAGCACGGCCGCGAGCCGGTCGACCTCGTCACCATGGTGCCGGTCAACGTGCGACCGCTCGACGAGCCGCTCCCCCGCGAGCTCGGCAACCGTTTCGCGCTGCTCTTCCTGCACTTCCCCAGCCGCGACGCCACCCCGCTGGGGCGCCTCGCGCTCTCCAAGGCCCGGATGGACTGGCTCAAGGCGTCCCCCGAGGCCGCGCTCACCTTCGCGCTCATCTCCGTCATCGGCCGGATACCCGCCGTGCTCGAGCGTCGGATCGTGGACTTCTTCGCCGACAAGGCGATCGGCGTCACCACCAACGTCGCCGGGCCTCGGGAGGTGCGCTACCTCGCGGGCGTCCCGTTGACCGGCCTGCTCGGCTGGGTGCCGGGCTCGGGGCGCCACACCCTCGGCGTCTGCATCGTCACCTACGACGACGCCGTGCGCATCGGCCTCATGGCCGACGAGGGCGTCGTGGGGCACCCCGAGGCGCTGCTCGCGGCGCTGGAGGACGAGGTTGCCCTGCTCGTGCGGATCGGTGCCGCGGGGAGCACCGCGCCGAGGCGCAGGCGGCGCCGGTCGTAGGGTGGCAAGCATGAACCGAGCGACCAGCGTCTTCGTCTCCGAGTCGGGCGACGGCAGCGTCCTACAGGTGCGCGACCATGACCTCCCCGACCCGTCGGACGGCGAGGTGCAGGTCGAGGTGGCGGCTGCCGGCGTCAACTTCATCGACGTCTACAAGCGCCAGGGCGTCTACCCCGTGCCGACCCCCTTCGTCCTCGGCGAGGAGGGCGCCGGCACCGTCACGGCCGTCGGACCCGGCGTCACCGACGTGGCCGTGGGCGACCGCGTCGCCTGGTGCCAGTCGAGCGGCAGCGAGTCGACCCTCGTCAACAAGCCCGCCCGCCTCGTCGTGCCCGTCCCCGACGGCGTCGACCTGGAGGTCGCGGCTGCGGCCATGCTCCAAGGCCTCACCGCCCACTACCTCGTCACGAGCACGTATGCCGTGTCGCCGGGAGCCGTCGCCCTCGTGCACGCCGCGGCCGGCGGGGTCGGGCAGCTGCTCGTGCAGATGGTCACGGCCCGCGGTGGAGTGGTGGTCGCGACGGCGGGATCGGACGAGAAGCTCGAGGTCGCAAGGGCGCTGGGGGCCCAGCACCTGATCAACTACTCGACCGTCGACGACCTCGCCGGCGCCGTCCGGGAGGCCGCCGGGCGCGGGGTCGACGTGGCCTACGACGGCGTCGGGAAGTCGACCTTCGACGCGTCGCTCGCCTCGCTGCGACCGCGCGGGATGATGGTCCTCTTCGGCGGCGCGAGCGGCCAGGTGCCGCCCTTCGACATCCAGCGCCTCAACAGCGGCGGCTCCCTCTTCCTGACGCGACCGACGCTGGCGCACCACGTCGCCGAGCGCGAGGAGTACGAGTGGCGCGCGGGCGAGGTGCTCGGCGCCGTCGCCGACGGTTCGCTGAAGATCGACGTCGGCGGACGGTATCCACTCACCGAGGCGGCGGCGGCCTACGAGGCCCTCGAGGGTCGACAGACCACGGGCAAGCTCATCCTGGTGCCCACCGCATGAGCCGCACCCTCTTCCGCCACGAGCACATCTGGACCGGCGACGCCGAGAACCCTTGGACCGACGCGCTGCTCGTCGACGACGGCCGCATCGTGGCCGTCGGTGTGGAGGCTGTCGAGGCGGCCGGGAGCGCGGCCTCCGTCGACCTCCCCGGCGCCCTCGTCATGCCCGGCCTGCACGACGCCCACATCCACACCGAGTGGCTGTCGCGCGACCAGTCATCCGTCGACCTGCGCGGGGCCGGATCGCTCGAGGACACGCTGGCGCTGGTGCGCGCCCACGCCGAAGGGCTGCCGGAGGGTGAGTGGCTGCACAGCGGACGCTGGAACCACAACCGGTGGGCCGTCCCCGTGCAGCCCGACCGGCACGCCCTCGACACGGTCTCGGGCGGCCGAGTAGCCGCGCTGTCGAGCGTCGACGGCCACACGATCTGGGCCAACTCCCTTGCGCTGCAACGGGCGGGGATCACCCGCGACACGCCCGACCCGGTCGGGGGTGAGATCGTCCGCGATGGGTCCGGCGAGCCCACCGGCATCCTCCGCGAGTCGGCGCAGGAGCTGCTCGACGTCATCCCCCACGAGGAGTCACCGCTGCGGCCGTGGCTCGAGCGGTGCCAGGACTGGCTGCTCTCGGTCGGGCTGACGAGCATCACCGACATCGACGGTGAGGACGCGCGAGCCGCCTACGCCTCCCTGCACGCGGACGGCGCGCTGCGGCTGCGCGTCACGAAGTGCACCCGCGATCCCGACCTCGAGCTGGCCATCGCCGAGGGGCGCCGGTCCGGCCAGGGCGACGAGCTCTTCCGCGTCGGACCGGTCAAGTTCTTCAGCGACGGCGCGCTCGGCTCGCACACGGCCCACATGACCGAGCCCTTCGTCGGGCACGAGAGCTGCGGCATCGCAGCCATGCCCTTCGAGGTGCTGCTCGAGCGGACCCTGCTCGCCGCGCGCTCCGGGCTGGACGTCGTCACGCACGCCATCGGCGACGAGGCCAACCGCCTCGTGCTCGACACCTTCGAGGCGGTCCGGGGCGACGGCCTCGACGCGCTGCTGAGGATCGAGCACGCGCAGCACGTCAGGCCGATCGACATCCCGCGCTTCCGGGCGCTCGACGTCGTCGCCTCGATGCAGCCCACGCACTGCACCGCCGACCTCGAGCTCGCCGACGAGATCATCGGCCCGCGCCGGCTCGCCTCATACGCATGGCGCACCTTCCTCAACGCCGGGGTGCAGGTGGCCTTCGGTTCCGACGCCCCCGTCGAGGACCCGAACCCGTTCCACGGCCTGCACGCGGCGGTCACCCGCCAGCGAGCCGACGGCCAGCCGTGGGGAGGGTGGCGACCGGAGGAGCGGATCACCCTGACCGAGGCCGTCCACGCCTTCACGGTCGCGGCGCACGAGTCGGTCGGCCGCACCGACGTCGGGCGCCTCGCACCCGGCCAGCTCGCCGACCTCGTGGCCGTCGACCGCGACCTCTGGGCCGTCGAGGAGTCGTCCCCGGCCGACATCCGCGACGCCGTGGTGCTGCAGACCTGGGTCGGCGGCGACCTCGCCTACGAGCGGACCTGAGGCACACGGCATACGCCCTCGCGTCCCGGACGACGACCACAACTCGCGGCTGGGGGTCCTCACGCGCTCAACCGGCCCGCCGGACCGCAGTGGTGGTCGCCTTCCGGAACTCGACGCCACGGGCCAGCACGGAGCGCACCCAATCCTGACGCCCCATCGCCTGTGGATGGGAGAAGCGCAGCACCAGCCACTCGTCGAGCGCCAGCTCGTCATAGCGCTCACAGTCGATGTCGATCTGGCGACGCATCGTGTGGAACTCATAGCTGTCGCCCTCCACGACGATCCGCAGCCCGGCGTCGCACAGGTCCGGGTGGATCACCCGACCCCCACACGGAACGGGCACCTGGGGCACCAGCCGCAAGCCCGGCACGTCGAGCGAGATCGCCCGGAGCACCGACTCAAAGGGGTTCTCGGCGCGGCCGTCGGCGTGCGCGGCGACCCGGAGCGTGACGGCGCAGTCGAGCACGGTCCGCAGCAGCGACGTCGCCTCGCCGCTGCGCACCTCCGCACGCTCGAGCTCTCGCCAGCTGATCCGGTAGTCGTCGCGGTCCTCCCGCCGCACACGGCGCCCACGTGGCACGGCGATCTCCGGCCGTGGCGGCTGGGTCTTGAGCCTGAGTCGCCACATCGCGGCAGCACCACGACCCACTGCCACCCCGTTGACCCGGCGCACCGCACGCCGCGCGGCGTCGGCAGAAGGCAAGGCGTACCGCCCTGGAGCGTCGCGCAGGACGAGCCCCGCCTCGACGGCCGCTCGGATCTCCCGACCGGTGAAGCGGGATGTCAGCTCGGGGCGCCCGGCTACGCCGCCAAGGGCCTGCAGGTGCCGCGTGACCGCGGAGGGTGGCTGTGCCATACGCACCACCGTGGCCCACCCCAGAAGCGCAGGGTCGGGACCATCCACAGGATCGTCGTCCGGGATGACGACCACTACTGCCGTGCCTGGGCACGGCCCCGCTCAGCAACGGCCTTGACGGGAAGTCGTGGTCGTCAACTCGAACGGCGAGTTCTAGCAGGGTGGGTCAGGGAGTGCCGGGGACGACGGCGAGCAACAGCGTCGCGAACCAGGTCAGGCCGCCGACCACGAGCAGGAAGACTCCGATCACCGACATGTTGCCGGCGCCATCGGCGCGGGACACACGCCGGCGCTGCCGACCCAGCACCACCAGCGCCACACCGGCGACGAGCCAGACCAGGCCGATGAGCAGACCCGCGAGGACCCCTGCATTCCAACGCATCTCAGTTGTCCACCCTCACCAGGGAGCCGGTCACCACAGCGCCGCGACGAGCACGTTGACCACCGCTCCGCCGCCCGCGACGTCGAGCAGGCTGCCGGTGTCCTGGCCCTTGCGGGATCGCGCGGCGCCGATCTCGGCGGCGGCCAGCACGACGAGCGCGATGACGAGCTTGACCGCGATCTTCGTGTTGTTGACAGTGTGGTCGTCGTCCTTGATCGCCGACGCGATGCCGACCAGAGCCAGTCCGGTCACGAGCTGCGCCCGCGCACCCCAGACGACAGGGGCGGTGACGGTGCGCCCGGCCCGGACGGCGATCCAGCCGCCGACGATCGCGGCCATACCGAGCAGGTGGAAGGCGACCAGCAGGTTGTAGACGAAGTCCATGGCCGTCATCCTACGGAGCGTCGTACTCCCCGGCCGGCCGGGTCGCGCCGGGGCCTCCCAGGGCAGCGAGACGCCGCCACGACGCCGCGAGCGGGTAGTCACCGATCTGGTCGGCCGGCACCCAACGAGCGTCGGAGGTCGTGCCACCGACATCGTGGATGACGATGTCGGCCGGCTCGGAACACGTTGCGGCATAGACGATCCGGACCGCATGGAAGTCCTCGAGCACACCGGAGGGCGCACGCCCCACCCAGTGCTGCGACTGGACGGTGAGCAGCTCGCCGAGCTCGATGCGCTGCCCGGTCTCCTCCCACACCTCGCGGTGAACACCCTCCTCGGGCGACTCTCCCTCGTCCAGGCCACCACCCGGCAGCCCCCAGTCGCCGGCCACGTGCGTCTGGCTGTTGAACTGCGTCAGCAGCAGGCCGCGCTCGCTCGTCACCACCGCGTAGGCGGCCACCCGCTGGTGCGGCTCCCCCACCTCGTCGTCGCTGACCCCGGCATCCCGGCGCACCTGCTGGGCCGGAGGACGTATGCCGTCCAGCTCGCGCACGCGGTAGCCGAGCTCGATCGCCCCGTCCTCGCGCGCCACTGCGAAGACCGGCGCCTCGATCAGCCACCCGGCATCGGCGAGGACGACGTCCGGATGGTCGCCGTGGCGGAGGCGTGCATCTGCCACACGGTTTCCGTCCGACGCGACCGCGACGACGTGCAGACCTGCGGGCACGTTGGTCCTCATCGGCGCGACAGCCGCACGGCCCGCTCGTACTCGGCGACAGCGAGCGCCACCACTTGCGACCACTCCTGCGCGGGCGGGTGGCTGACGTTCCACGCCCGCATGCGAGCCACCTCGTCAGGCGCGCTGACGAGCCGACCGATCTCCGACGACATGTGCGAGTCACCCTGCACTACAAGGCCGTTCACACCGTCGGTCACGAACTCGCCCATACCGGAGCCGGACCGGCCGATGACGGGCAGGCCGACGGTGCGCGCCTCGAGGGCGGCTATCCCGAAGGCCTCGAGACGCGTCGGTGACAGGTAGACGTCGGCAGCGGCATACAGCTCACGCAGCTCGTCGCGGGTGACCCGCCCCGGGAGGGAGACCCAGTCGAGACCCCGCTCGCGGACGACGGCCTCCATCCTGCGGCGGTAGGGCCCCTCCCCCAGCACCGTGAGCGAGACCGAGTCCTGGCCCGCCGTGCGCGCAGCGTCGGCCACGAGCTCGACGAGCGCCACGGGGCGCTTGCGGGCGGCGAGCCGCGTCGCGGTGACGAGGCGCAGGGGTCCCGGCTCGCGCGCCACCGTTCCGACCGCCCAGCGCCCGACGTCGATGCCGTTGGGCAGCACGGTGACCGGCGCACCGGGCCCCACGAGCCGACGCAGCGGCTGCGCCGCCACGTCGGACACGGCCGACATGGCCACGCCGCGTCCAGCCCACCGGCGCACGAAACGTGCCGCCCTGAAGACCGGCGCCATCCCGGCGAGCATGCAGTGCCAGGTCATCGCCGTCGGCAGCCCGATCCCGAGGGCGACCCGGGTGGCGTCCCACACGAACGGCGAGACGACACCGGTCTGCAGGTGCGCGACGTCGAAGGCGCCGTCGACGAGTCTGCGGCGTAGCTCTGCCGCGGCGAAGGGGTTGACGGGCAGCCGCCCCGGCATCGGGGCCGCGAGCCGGTGCACGAGGACACCGTCGACCACGGTGACCTCTCCCCGCATCTCCCCGTCGACGCCACGCGTGGCGGTGAAGACCTCGACGTCGTGACCGGCAGCCCGGAGATGCTGCGCGAGGTCGTGCGTCTGCACCTCGATCCCGCCCAGCCGGGGCAGGTAGCAGTCGGAGATCAGCGCCACTTTCACGGGAGACACTGTGCCATGGTCCAAGATGGGTGACCGTGCCGTACACGCTTTTGACCTTTCACGCACACCCCGACGACGAGGCCCTGCTGACCTCGGGGACGATGGCGCGCGCCGCCGCCGAGGGCCACCGCGTCGTCGTCGTCGTCGCGACGGACGGCGAGCTGGGCCTCGCTGCGAGCGAGTTCACGGGCGCCGGCGCGCTGGCTGCGACTCGCATGGACGAGCTGCGGGCGAGTGCCGAGGCCCTCGGGGTCGCCCGCGTCGAGCACCTCGGCTACGCCGACAGCGGGCTCGGCCCGCAGGTGGCGCCCGATCCGCCGGGCACGACACGCTTCGTCCGCGCCGACGTCGAGGAGGCCGCCCAGCGCCTCGCCGCGATCCTCCGCGAGGAGCAGGTCGACGTGCTGCTGCACTACGAGCCCAACGGCGGCTACGGCCACCCCGACCACAAGCAGGTGCACCTCGTGGGCCGCCGGGCCGCCAAGCTGGCCGGCACGCCCAAGGCGCTCGAGGCGACCGTGCCGCGGGACACGATCTGCCGCGCCATCGACCTCGCCGCCAAGGTCTACCGCTTCCCCCCGGAGTTCGACCGGGCGAGCTTCGACCACGCCTTCTCGGCGCGCAGCGAGATCACCCACCGCATCAGCGTCCGCCGGCACATCGCGGCCAAGCGCGCCTCGATGCGGGCACACGTCTCCCAGGCCACCGCCGACGGCGGCGCCGACCGGACGCTGGCGGCCTTCCTGCGGATCCCCCGGCCGCTCTACGACCTCGTCTTCGGGCGTGAGTGGTTCGTCGACCGATCGGCCCGACCGGGTGACCCCATCCGCCGGGACGTCTTCGACGGGCTCGCCTGACGCAGAATGTGGCCTCTCGATCGTCGGCAGGCCGCAGATTGTGGCCTTTCGACGGTTGGAGTGGGGTGGGCGCAGGGCGCATGCGCGCGCCGCACTGAGCCCCGGCTCGACGGGACGCCCGACTCGACATACTGGACGTGCCGCGCCGCAGCGTGGCAGCGACACGGCAGCGACACGGCAGCGACACGAAAGCGGAGGCGTGCATGGCGGCGGGACTGGAGCGCACCTGGGTGGCCCACTACGCCGACGGCGTGCCGGCCGAGATCGAGCCCCCGGACTCCTCGCTGGTCGACCTGCTGACCCAGGCCGTCGCCGATCACGGGCCACGAACCGCCTTGGAGTTCTTCGGCGCCGAGGTGACCTACGCCGAGCTCGGGCGCCGCGTGGAGCTGGTGGCCGAGGGGCTGCGGCGCCTCGGCGTCGGGCGTGGCGACCGCGTGGCCCTCGTGCTGCCGAACTGCCCGGAGCACATCGTCGCCTTCTACGCCGTGCTCCGCCTCGGGGCGGTCGTCGTCGAGCACAACCCGCTCTACACGACCACGGAGATGGCCCACCAGTTCGACGACCACACCGCAGCCGTCGCCATCGTCTGGGACAAGGTGGCCACCACGGTCACCGGCCTGACCGGCGTCGAGCACGTCGTGGCCGTGGACCTCACGGCGTCCATGCCGTGGGCGAAGCGCGCCGCCCTGCGCCTGCCGATCAGCCGCGCGAGGCGGCTACGGGCGCAACTCACCGCCGAGGCACCCGGCACCACGCCCTGGGCCGAGCTGCTGGGCCACGGCCCCCTGGACCGTGCAGTGCCCGGCCCGACGGTCGACGACCTCGCCGCCATCCAGTACACCAGCGGCACCACCGGCGTCCCGAAGGGCGCCATGCTCAGCCACCGCAACCTCGTGGCCAACGCCGCGCAGGGCCGCGCGTGGGTGCCCGGACTCACGCCGGGACAGGAGGTCGTGTATGCCGTCCTGCCGATGTTCCACGCCTACGGCCTGACCCTCTGCCTCACCTTCGCGATGAGCATGGGAGCCCGGCTCGTGCTCTTCCCGCGCTTCGACGTCGACCTCGTGCTCACCGCGGCCCGGAAGCACCCGCCGACCTTCCTGCCGGCCGTGCCGCCGATCTACGAGCGCCTCGCCAAGGCCGCGCGCGACCGCGGTATCGACCTGACCTCAGCGCGGTTCGCCATCTCGGGAGCGATGGCGCTGCCCCGCCAGACGCTGGAGCTGTGGGAGAGCGTCACGGGCGGCCTGCTCGTCGAGGGCTACGGGCTGACCGAGACCTCACCCGTCGCGATCGGCAACCCCATCGGCCTCGACCGGCGGCCCGGCGCCGTCGGGGTCCCCTTCCCGAGCACCGACATCCGGGTGGTCGACCCGGAGCACCCGGAACAGGACCGCGCGCCCGGCGAGCGGGGCGAGCTGCTGATCCGGGGGCCGCAGGTCTTCGGCGGCTACTGGGGCAAGCCCGAGGAGACCGAACGGGCCCTGCTCGAGGGTGGCTGGTTCCGCACCGGTGACATCGTCGTCGTCGACGCCGACGGCTTCGTCTCCATCGTCGACCGCATCAAGGAGGTCATCATCACCGGCGGCTTCAACGTCATGCCGTCGGAGGTCGAGGAGGTGCTGCGGGGCCTGCCGGGCATCACCGACGCGGCCGTCGTGGGCCTGCCGAAGGCGGACGGCAGCGAGGACGTCGTGGCCGCCGTCACGGTCCAGCCCGGCACCGAGCTGGACGTCGAGGACGTGCGGGCCCGATGCCGGTCGGCCCTGGCTGCCTACAAGGTGCCGCGCCGGGTCGTCGTCGTCGACGAGCTGCCGCGCTCGCAGATCGGCAAGGTGCTTCGCCGGCAGGTCCGCGACTCCCTCCTCGAGAGCTGACGCGGCAGCCGCGCCACGCTGGCTGCGCGGAGACGGCATACGGCATACGGCATACGTATGCGGCATGCCGACTGCCGCGCGCGAACAGATCTCAGGCAGAAGGGTGCTCGAAGACGACCGCCATCGGCGTCTGCTCCGAGCCCTGTCCGAGGGGGTTGTCGGCGAACATCGCCTCGTAGCGCTCCTTGGGGCCTGGCGCGTCCTTGCCCAGGACGTTGCGGCCGATGTCGTTGGCGTCCATGACGACGGTGCCGCCGAAGGTGTCACGGTACGCCGCGGGCACCCGCTCGCGGATCGCAGCGGAGAGCTGCGCGGCGACGTCGTCGGGGTCCTTGGGGCCGAGCTTCGCCGACACGTTGGCCGGGTAGACGGAGTACTCGGTCGGGCCGTCGATGGCGCGGATGTCGCCGCCGACGAGGTCGTAGAAGAGGCCACGCTTGCCGAGCACCTTGCCCACCGCGCCGCCGGCCGAGGCGAAGAGGACACGCGGGAGGCCGGCCTCCTCGATGGCCAGCTGCATCGTGAAGGGCGAGCCGAGGCCGATGCCGGCGGGAGTGCGCGTCACGTAGCGGCTGAGCAGCCGGGCGGGCCGGCCGACCTTGATGTCCCAGATGAAGTAGGAGCGGCCTTGGGTGATGGCGACGATCTTCTCGGAGATGAAGAAGTACCAGCGGCCCGTCGTGGCAGCGATGTGCTCCGGCCCGGCGTCGGGCAGGCCGGTGAAGAACCGCTCGATGTAGCCGAGGGTCTTCGCCTCCAGGTCGTCCTCCCGGGCGTAGAGGTCGGTGCGCAGCGGGTAGCGGCGCACGGTCGCGCCGCCGGCGGTCACGAGGTCGAGCTGCTTGCGGGCGTTGGCCTCGTAGTCGGTCTTGACGTGCTCGACCGGCTCGCCGTCCTCGGGCTTGCGCTCGTCGAAGAACTCCTGGAGCCACAGCTCGAGGTTGAGCATCCGCCAGAGCGTCATCGACTCGATCGAGCTCGTGCCCTTGATCCAGCCCTCGAAGGCGTGCAGGACGGCCGTCTGGTCGAAGTAGGGCCGGCTCGCGAACGACTCCGAGAGGAACTCGCCGTAGATGTGGTTCTTCAGGCGCATGAACCACTCGCCCTGCGGGGTGGCCGCGCCCACCTTGTCGCGGCGGTCCACCACGGAGTCGGGCAGCAGGCCGCGCATCGCGTCACGCAGCACCCGCTTGCCGAGCCCGTCCTTGACGAGGGCGTCCTCGCTGAGCGCGAAGACGAAGCGGACGAGGTCACGGTCGACGAACGGCATCCGAACGGTGACGCCGAAGCGCCGGGCGTTCTTGTCGGTGTAGCGCAGTCGGGCGGGGAGCGAGCCGGCGAAGACGTCGTCGGCGAGGCGGGCACGCAGGTCGGCGCGCTCGACGTCGTAGGCCTCCGAGGCGTGCGCCTGCGCGAACTGCGCGTCGAGCAGCGAGGTCACCGGGACGTTCTTGCGGCCGTGCAGCCGGTCACCGATGAGCGGCCGGCCGCGACGGTAGAGCACGTCGAGCGACCGGCCCAGCTCGGTGGCAGCGTCGACGGCGCTGTGCCGGCGCAGCTCGCGCAGGCGCACCAGGTGGTGGGGTCCGAAGCCGGCCAGCGTCTCGTCTCCGCCGTGGCCGTCGAGCACGACGGCGTCGTGACCGGCTGCCTCCTGCAGGACGCGGTACTGCGTGTAGGCACCGGTCGAGACGAGCGGCTCCTCCTGGGTGCGCACGAGGTCGCGCAGGTCGTTCTTGAACTCCGTCGGCGTCGGCTCGATCTTGTGCAACCGCACCCGGTCACCGAGGGCGGCGACGACGGCGTCGACCTGCTCGCTCTCGTCGTTGCGCGAGTCGGGATAGACCGCCGACCAGGCGTCCTGCGTGCCGTCGGCCGAGCGGCCCGGCTCGCGCTCGACGACGTCCAGCAGCGCGGCGATGGCGGCGGAGTCGATGCCGCCTGACAGGGAAGTGCCGGTGCGGCCGGGAGAGCTCGAGCGCCGGCGGACCGCGGCCGTGAGCAGCTCGCGGAACTGCGCGGCGACGGCCGGTGTGTACGGGCGTGGCGCGCCGGGCGCCGCAGTCAGCTCCTCGCGCAGCCGCGTGTAGGGCCGACGCTCCATGCCGCCGGCGACGTCGGCTCCGAGGGTGACGACCTCGCCCGCGCCGACGCGCTCGATGCCCGCGAAGAAGGTCGCAGGGCCGTCGTCGTGGACGCGGAAGCGCAGGTAGCGGTAGATGGTGCGGTCGTCGGGGCGCCGCTCGTGCAGCCCGCTGTCGAGGATGCCGCGGATCTCGCTCGCGACGAGCCAGCCGTCGCCGGACCGAGCGACGTAGAGGGGGCGCACCCCGAAGGCGTCGCGCGCCAGCGTCATCCGCCGGGTGTCACGGTCCCACACCGCGAGCGCGAAGGCCCCGTCGAGCCGGTCGAGGCCGTCGGTGCCCCACTCGGTGAAGGCGGCGAGCACGACCTCGGCATCGCTGCCCACCCCGAAGTCGTGGCCCAGGGTCTCGAGGTCGGCACGCAGCTCGGCGCGGTTGTAGAGCTCGCCGTCGAGGGCCAGCGTGAACCTCCCACCACGGCCCACGGCGAGCCGGGCGACGTCCCCGACGGCCACCGGCGCCGCCTGCTCCGGACGGCCATCGCGGACCCCGAGGCCGGCGTCGCCGTCCCGTGCCGTCGCTGCCGCACCCGCTGCCGGGTGCGCCGCAAGCAATCGGTCGAGCAGGGCCTCGTCGGCCTCGAACCCGCAGTAGGCCGCGATTCCACACATGGCGACAACCCTAACGGGCCGTCGAGGCGCCTCCGCGCAGACACTACGTGCCGGTACCAGCCCCCACACCCGCGCCGACACCAGCGCCGACGCACAACGGCCAGCGGAGCAGCAGCCACAGCACGAGGGAACCGAGCAACATCGACCCCACGACGTCGCCGAGCCAGTGGAAGTGCAGCCACAGCAGGGCCAGGACGACGAGCAGCGTCCACAGCGCCGCGGCAGCCCAGGCCAGCCTCCGGCGCTGCGGGCGCAGGCGCGCCACGAGCGCGGCCGTGACACCCGCACACACGAGTGCCGTGGCGGTGTGCCCGGAAGGGTAGGACCCGTCGCCGCCGAGCATCCCGGCGACGTCGGGCGCCGTCCGGCTGATGAGAGCCTTGCCGAGCAGCACCGAGCTGCTCATCAGGACGAGGGCAGGTGCGGCCAGGAGCAGCGGCGCCCACCGGCCCGTCCGCAGGCAGATGGCCATCGTGAGAGCACCCACGACGGCGATCGAGAGCGCCGGCGTCGCCAGGTCGACGACCCCGAGAGCCAGCAGCTCGGGCACCGCCGGACCGGCACCCCTGCCGGGGGTCAGTGACAGCACGAGGTCGTCCAGCGTGATCACCGCCCCGCCCCGGATCACGCTCAGGGTGACGGCCACCAGACCGGCGGCCAGCAGCAGCGCGACAACCGGCCCGGACAGGCGACGCCACAGGCCGTCCGGCGGGGGTCCGTCCGTCCGGGCCGGGTCCAACGCGGGACTGGTGCTCGGACGGGTCGTCATGACGACCACGGTAACGACGCCATCTGCGTCGACCCTCCCGTTCGCCGTGGATTCGCGGTGAACCCGCCACGTGCTCCCGGTCGTCCTCGTGGGAAGGGGGTCCGACCCTTCCTCCCGCACACTCACCAAGGAGCAGCCCATGCATGCGATCTCCCGAACCGCCGCCTTCCTCGCCGGGGCCGCCATCGGCGTCTCCGCCCTTGCCGGCATCTCGAGCGCCTCGGCGGACAGCGGCGGCGTCCCGCGCAGCGACATCCTCCGCGCCCCGCTCCAGGGCAGCCAGCTGAGCGACCCGCCCCTCTTCGGCCTGAACCGCGGCGGCGCGCCGTGGGTCATCTCGGAGGGCAGCGCCCGGCTGCGCGCCAGCGGGGACCTCTCGGTGGAAGTGGAGGGCCTCATCATCCCGACCCAGGGCAAGAACCCGCTGGCAACGCTGTCGGCCACCGTCGTCTGCAACGGCAAGGACCTGAGGATGACGGCGCCGGTGCCCTTCAGTGCCGCCGGCGACGCGCAGATCGAGGCGCACGTCACCCTGCCGGAGCGGTGCCTGGCCCCGGCCGTGCTGCTCAACCCGCTCAGCAACGCCGGCGTCTACATCGCCGCGACCGGTCGCTGAGCGCGAGGGGGCGTATGCCGTCCGGCGAAGGTCGGCACGGACGGCTCCGGCTCGGCGGTGGGCTGGACGGGGAACGCGGGTGGCTCGGCGTTCGGCGCGGAAGGCCTGGCGGCGGAGCTGGCCCAGGGGACCGACGAGATGAGGCCGCCCTCGGTGATGACGGTCGGCAGCTCGGGCGCCGCTGGGACCGGGAGCTCCGGCACGTCCGGCGCGGGCGCGGCATTCGTGACCGGCGCCGACGCCGGCTCGGTGACGACCGGGACGACCGGGACGACCGGGACGACCGGGACGACCGGGACGACAAGGTCCTCATCCCCTTCCGCTCCCTCCTCCTCGTCGTCGACGGTCAGCTGGGCAAGCACCTTGCGGTGCTCGTCGGCGGTGGTGGTGTGACCGAAGAGGTAGTCGTAGCTCGGAGGCGCATCGGCCGGCACGTGACTCTCGTCGGATGCGACCGGCGCAGCTGGAGGAGCGATGGCAGCGGCGGGCAGCTTCTGGTCCGGCGCAGCAGGGGTGCGCTCCGGTTGAAGGGCCGGGCGCGAGGCCCACGTCGACTGGACGTCCCGGTCGGCGACCGGGAGGTCCGCTGCCGTCGGGGCGGGCGACGGCTCAGGGGCAGGCGCCGAAGCTGCGGGCACCGAAGTGGGTGGCGTCGCCCGGACGGGCACCGCCGGCGCCGCCGACATCCACGACCGCAGTGCGGGCCCAGCCGGCTCCGCGGGCTCGGTCGGCACCGCGGGCGACGCCGTCGAGCCGTCCCCGGCGAGCGCCGCGTCGGGATGAGCGGTGTGCGCGTCCTCGGCGCCTTCCGCATCCGGGACTTCCCGATGGCCATCGGCTGTCAGGGCGGTCTCCGCCACGTCGGCGTCGTCCACGGGGTCGCCCACACCGGTGTCGGTCTCGACGTCCTGGCTCTCGACGTCCTGGCTCTCGACGTCGTGCCTCTCGGCGGCCGACGGACCGCCCGGCGCAGGCAGGCAGGCTACGAGCAGCTGGGGCGGCACCGGCTGCAACCGTTCCGAGTCATCGAGCACGCGCAGGTCCACGCGCTCCGGGTGCTCGTCGAGCTCGAGGTCGGTCCACACCCGGCTGCTGGTGGCGCGGACGTCGTGCTGGGTGCCGTCGGCCAGGGTGACGAGGGCAGACACCGGGCCGAAGGCGACGATGCGGGTGCGAGGCTGCCAGTGGACGCCGACGAAGTGGTGCGCCTTGCGCATACCGCCTGTCGTCAGGACCTCGACGACGTCGTCGAGGTCCCCGCCGTCGGCCGCATCGCTCGCGGCGATCGTGCGCTCGTCGTCCTCGTCGAGGCCGATGAGCAGGTGCATGCCGGGTCCCCCGATGTGCGTCCACCCGTCGGGGGCCCGTTCGACGACGACAGACGGGCCACTCACGTCTACGACCTGCTCTCCCCTGATGAGCCGTTCACGTTCTCGCGGGGGGTGGTGTCCTCGTCCACGTCGGAGTCGGCGGCCTGCCCCTGCACCGCGACGACGATAGCAGTGACGTTGTCGTGTCCACCTGCCTCGACACCGCGGCGGACCAGCGCCTCGGCTGCCTCGCCGGCGTCCGGATGCTCGTGCAGGACGGCCTCGATCTCCTCGAGGGTCAGCTCGTTGGAGAGGCCGTCCGAGCAGATGACGAAGACCTCGCCCGGGTAGGGCGGGAAGACCCACGTGTCGACGGCCCCCATCGGGTCGCGACCGAGGGAGCGGGTGACGACATTGCGTCCTGGGTGGCGCTGCGCCTGCTCCGGGGTGATGAGACCGCGCTCGACGAGCTCCCACACCTCCGAGTGGTCGACGGTGACCTGCGAGAGCCGGCTGTCGAGGCAGCGGTAGACGCGGGAGTCGCCGATGTTGAAGACGGCCCAGTGGCGTGAGCCACCCACCGTGACGAGGGCGAGGCCGGCGACGGTCGTGCCCATGCCGGTCTGCTCCGGGTGCCGGGCGGCTGAGGCGAGGATGCGGCGGTTGGCCTCACCGAGCTGGTCGACGATGTCGCGCACCTGCAGCACCTGGCGGTCCGAGAGCTCGACGACCGTCTCGGCGGCGATGCGGCTCGCCACCTCGCCGGCGGCGTGGCCGCCCATGCCGTCGGCCACGACGAAGACCGTCCCCTCCGCCTTGGCCAAGTCCTCGTTGTGCTGGCGCACCCGGCCGACGTCGGTGGCGAGACCGACCGTGATGGCCGGCGTGGCGGGGCTCATGCCTCCACACCCTCGGGGCCGGCAGCGCCATCGGTGCCAGTCGTGCCGGTCTTGCCGGTGGTGGCGGGCCTGCCGGTCCTGCCGACCGTGCCGTCGGAGCCCCACGGGGTGACCTGCACCGTCGTCAGCACCTGGCGGACGAGCTCGTAGTCGGCCTCGGCGCCGGGGCCGCCCACCGCGCCGGTCAGCTGCACGAGGTGACCGGCCGAACGCGGTGACGCGGAGGGAACGAGGTGGAAGAGGTTGGCCTGCAGCACGGTCTCGACGTCGGCGTCGGGCCAGGTGGCATCGCACCCGACGAAGTCGGCGCCGGCCAGCTCGGCGGCATACAGCTCGGACACCGCGCCGCCGCGGGCGGCCGCCATGGCAGCGACCTGCTGGAGCGAGTCCTCCACGCGGAAGTCGGGACCGCACGGCTCGATGGTGACGACGACGTTGGGCGCGAAGACGCCGTCACGCGGCAGGCGAGCGGCCAGCGTCGTGCCGGGCGCGTGCGCCGGCTCCCAGCCGTCGGGCACCTCGAGCGATACCGACGGCTGGCCCGGGAAGTCGGCGCTCGGGTAGGCGAGGGTGGGCATGGCTCGTTCCTTTCGGTCGTTCCCGCAGGGGGTCGGGGACGGCGCGGTCAGTCAACCATCCACGGCAGGCCGTGTCAGATCGGCGGATGCGACGTCTCGGCAGTCCACGCGAACGAGGTCAGCCCGAGCGTACGTCGGGGGCCCGAGCGCCGCGATGGGGAGATCTCCCCGTCGCCCCCCTGCGTACCCGGCTCAGGCCGTCGGCTGGCGGGCCGCCCACCAGGCCAGCAGCTTCTCGCGGGCGGCGTCCTTGCCGATCAGGCCGTCGTCGAGACGGACCGAGAGCAGAAAGTCGTAGGCCTCGCCGAGCACAGGACCAGGGCGGATGCCGAGGGCCTCGGCGATCTCGTTGCCGTTGAGCTCGGGCCGAACCCGCGCGAGCTCCTCCTCCGCGGCGAGGCGCTCGATGCGCTTCTCCAGGTCGTCGTACGCGCGGGCGAGCCGCTGCGCCTTGCGCACGTTGCGGGTCGTGCAGTCCGAACGCGTGAGGCGGTGCAGGCGCGGCAGCAGGGGCCCGGCGTCGGTGACGTAGCGGCGCACGGCCGAGTCGGTCCACTGCCCGTCGCCGTAGCCGTGGAAGCGCAGGTGGAGCTCGACGAGGCGGGCCACCTGCTTGGTCGTGTCCTTGTCGAAGCGCATGGCCTTCAGCCGCTTGCTGGTCAGCTTGGCGCCGACGAGCTCGTGGTGGTGGAAGGAGACCCCTCCGCCGTCCTCGAAGCGGCGGGTGGCCGGCTTGCCGATGTCGTGGAGCAGCGCGGCCAGCCGCAGCACGAGGTCGGGGCCGGGCACGGACTCCGGGGGCCCGTCGGCCGGTCCCTCGAGGTCGATGGCCTGCTCGAGGACGATGAGCGAGTGGTCGTAGACGTCCTTGTGGCGGTGGTGCTCGTCGAGCTCCAGGCGCAGGGCCGGCAGCTCGGGCAGGAAGACCTCAGCCAGGCCGGTGTCGACGAGGAGCGTGAGGCCGAGTCGCGGCCGCGGTGAGAGCAGCAGCTTGGCGAACTCGTCCCGGACTCGCTCTGCGGAGATCATCGAGAGCGTGCCGGCCCGGTCCGTCATCGCGGCGCGCACCTCGGCCGCCACCTCGAAGCCGAGCTGCGAGGCGAACCGCGCGGCCCGCATCATCCGCAGCGGGTCGTCGGCGAAGGACTCCTCCGGCGCCGCCGGGGTCATGAGCCGCTGGCGCACCAGGTCGGACAGGCCGCCGTGGACGTCGACGAACTCGAGGCTCGGCAGCCGGATCGCCATGGCGTTGACCGTGAAGTCGCGCCGCACGAGGTCGCCCGCGAGGCTCTCGCCGAACATCACCTCGGGCTTGCGTGAGGTGCGGTCGTAGGTGTCGGCGCGGTAGGTCGTGATCTCGATGACGTGCGAGCCCTTGCGCAGCCCGATGGTGCCGAAGTCGCGGCCGATGTCCCAGTGTGCGTCAGCCCAACCGACGACCACGCCGAGGATCTGCTCCGGTCGGGCGTCTGAGGTCAGGTCGAGGTCGGGCGACACCCGGCCGAGGAACGCGTCGCGCACCGGGCCTCCGACGAGGGCCAGCTCGTGCCCCGCCGCCGCGAACCGGTCACCGAGCTCGGTCAGCATCGGGAGGACGGGGGCGAGCCTCGTGACGGCAGCCCGCAGGAGCGGGAGGCCGGCGTCGGCGGGCTGGTTTCCGTCGGGCGCGGGTGTGTCGGGTCGGTCAGGCACGCGCCCAGCCTAGTGAGCCGTGGACGGGCCTCCGACCGGCCGCGACCGGCCCCTGGCCGGCCGGTGATCAGCCAGGACCCGCCTCGTCCGAACCACGGGGGCCCTTCGGGCCTCGCCCGTTATGGTGGCGATGTGAGCGCCGAGCCCGTCCCCAACCCGGTCCCGGGACGGCGCCTGCCCGCGGTCGAGGAGCGCTCCGCCGGCGGCATCGTCGTCGACGTGCGGGAAGGGTTGGCGCTCATCGCCATCATCGCCCGGCGCAACCGGGCCGGACGCATCGAGTGGTGCCTGCCCAAGGGGCACGTCGAGCCCGGCGAGACGCTGGTCGAGACGGCGGCGCGCGAGGTCGCGGAGGAGACCGGCATCGTCGGGCGCGTGCTCGTCGAGCTCGGCACCATCGACTACTGGTTCGCCACGTCCAACAAACGCGTCCACAAGTTCGTGCACCACTACCTCCTCGAGGCCACCGGCGGCGAGCTCACGATCGAGAACGACCCGGACCACGAGGCCATCGACGTCGCGTGGATGCGTCTCGACGAGGTGCACCGCAGGCTGACCTTCCCCAACGAGCGCCGCATCGCCCAGGCCGCGTGGAACCGGCTGGCGGGGACGGCGTGACCATCGGAGGGTGGCGGCGTCCGGCAACGGACGGCCGCCGCCGGGGCCACCTCGGGCGCCGGCTCGCGGCCACGGCCAGCACGCTCGTGGCACTGGGCCTCACCCTGGGAGGTGCGGTCGCGAGCGCCTCCGCCCGGCTCGATGTCCCGATGGCGTATGCCGCGGGCTCCCTTCCAGCCACGCCGGCGCACGCCGCCGTGACCCCGGCCAAGGACGTCGCGGTCATCGTCCTCGACACCCTCTCGCCGGCCGTGGTGCAGCCGGGCACCGACGTGACCATCACCGGCACGGTCACCGCCCCGCTCACCGGGCCGCTGTCCTCCCCCGAGATCCGCGTCGTGCGCTCCGGCGTGGAGGTCGACCAGCGCGAGGCCCTCGACAACTGGGCGTCCGGCCGCACGCAGACGTCGGGACGCACCGTAGGCACGACTCCCCTGCCCACCGTGCCCGTCGGGCAGAGCCGTTCGTTCACGACGAGGGTGCCGTGGGAGCAGCTGCGCTCCGAGAAGGCCTTCGCGGCGCTGCCCATCGCGGTCGAGGTGGTCCAGGCCGGCGCCAGCGAGCCCACCGGCACCACTCGGACGTTCGTCGCCTGGAACGGCCGCAAGGAGTACGTGCCGCTCACGGTCGCCACCGTGGTGCCCGTCACCCTCGACCCGGACGTCGCGCTCTTCTCCCGCGACGACGCGAAGCGGCAGTCCGCCTGGGAGCGTGCGATCGGCCCGGACTCCCGCGTGACCCGCATCGTGCAGGGCACACGAGGCGCGTCGGTCACCCTCGCGGTCGACCCGTCCGTGCTCGGCCCCGGGGCGCCCGCGGGCTCCGGCGACGCGGGGGCAGCCCCTGCTCCAACCCCCTCGACCACCGCGCCAGACACCCCTTCCGCCGCTCCCAGCGGCACCCCGACGGCCAGCTCCACCGGCAGCTCGACCGGCACCGGCACCAACCCCACGCCGACGAGCACACCGTCCGCCCCGGCGGGTGCCGCCCCGACGACTGCGGCGCAGACCGCCGCCGGTCTCGGCGACGACCTGGTGCGCGCGCTGCACGGCCGGAGCGTCTGGGCGCTGCCGTACTCCGACGCCGACGTGGCCGCCACCGCCGCCGCAGACCCCGCGAACGCCCTCGTCCGCGACCTCGTCAGCCGGGCGTCCACGCTCGCCTCGCGCCTGGGCCAACCGGCCCGCTCCGACATCGCCTGGCCGGTCGACGGGCTGCTCCCCGCCGGGCGCGAGGCCGGCATCAAGACGCTCTGGTCGGGCACCACCGCCAAGAAGCCCGCCGGCATCGTCGTCAGCGCTCCGGCGGTGACCAAGGTGACGGCATACACCCCCACCGCGCGGCGGGTGGCGACCGGCGGCACCCGGCTGCTCGCCTACGACGCCCGCCTGTCGACCCTGCTGCCCAGGCGCAGCGACCCGAGCCCGGTCCTGTCGACGCAGCGCTACCTCGCCGAGTCGCTCGTCCTGCTCGGCGAGCGCGCCGGCACCCCCCGCTCGGTGCTCGTCGCCGCCCCCCGCACCTACGACCCCGACCCCGCCGACCTCGCAGCGTTCCTCTCCGCGACGTCGAAGGCGCCGTGGCTGCAAACGGTCGACGCGGCGTCGCTGCTCGCTGACAACGGGCCAGACAAGGCGCAGCCGCAGACCAGGCCGACCACCGCGGTGCCCTCGGCCGCGCCCAGGCCGGTGCTCGATGCGCAGCGCCTGGCGTTGATGGCCCGGCAGCGCGAGACGCTCCTCAGTGTCTCGTCGGTGCTGAGGGACGGTGCGCAGTTCGAACGCACCTACCGCGAGGTGCTCGACCAGCTCGCGAGCTCAAGGTGGCGCTACCAGCCCGGCTCGTGGGTCGTGCTGTCCGGTTCGGTCGCCGCGGACATGCGGGCCGCCACCCGCGCCATCCGTGTGGTGCCCCGCACGAGCACCATCAACCTGCTGGCCGAGAACGGCACCCTGCGGATCACCGTCGAGAACGGCCTTGACTACACCGTCGAGGACATCCGTCTCCGGCTCCTCCCCGACAACCCGCGAATCCGGGTCGTCGAGCAGCCGGCCCCGGTGACGATCGGCCCCTCCTCGCGCACCAACGTGCCCGTGGAGGTGGTCGCCGTCGCCGCCGGGCGCACCGAGATCCGTGCCTACCTCACGACCGCCGACGGCACCGTGATCGGCACGGCGGCCACCATCCCGGTCGCGGCCAACCCGCTCGACGGCGCCATCTACTGGGTCGGCGGGGTGCTCGTGGGCCTCGTCCTGCTCGCCGGTGTCGTCCGTGCCGTGGTCAAGGGGACCTCGCGCGTCGACCAGATCGCCGACATCGAGGCGGTCACCGCGGCGCACCAGTCGCTCGGCGATTCGGACGAGGGGGATCGCGGGTGAGTCCGCCTAGGATGGTGTCGAGCCAGGCAGCCACGTACCAACGGACGAGGGGAGGGTGACCCACGTGCAGGGAGTCGGACCCGGAACAGTGCTCGGGGGGCGCTATGCGGTCACGCTGCGCACGTCCGAGGGAGCCCACCACGAGCGCTGGAGGGCCAACGACCACACGCTGGAGCGCGATGTCGTGCTCGTGTGCTTCCCCGCCGCGTCGTCCGTCGCCCCCGCTGCGCTCGACGCGGCCCGACGCGCCGCCGGCATCGAGGACCCGCGCCTCGTGCGCGTGCTCGACGTCGGCACCGACCAGGGCGTCGGCTTCATCGTCGAGGAGCCCCTGACCGGCGCCGTCCCCCTCTCGCACCTGCTCCAGAGCGGCGGCCTGGCGCCCGACGAGGTTCGCCGGCTCACCGGCGAGGCCGCCACCGCACTCGACAAGGCCAGCCACCGCGGGCTGCACCACCTCGCCCTCACGCCCAGCGCGCTGCTGAGGATGCCGGACGGGGCCGTCAAGCTGCGCGGCCTCGCCACCGAGGCCGCGCTGACCGAGGCGGACCAGCTCTCCGACGAGCGCGCGTCCCGGGCCGACGCCGTGGGTCTGGTGAAGATCTCGTATGCCGGCCTCACCGGGCGCTGGCCCATGGTGACCGTCGACGACGGGCTGATCCCGCAGGGCGGTCCGGTGGGACTCGAGCCGGCACCGACCATCGTCGGCGGCGTGGCCGCGCCCTCGGAGATCGCAGTCGGCGTCCCCAACGACCTCGACCTCATCTGCCGGATGACCCTCAGCAGCGGCCGTCGTGGCCCCGTGTCGCCAGGGGACCTCGCCCTGCAGATCGCACCGTGGGCCTCGACGCTGGCCTCGTCCGACGGGGCCACCGGCATCGGCCTGCGCGCCCGTGACGCCCACGAGCCGGTCCAGCCGACGCGGGTCATGCCGTCCGTCGGTGCTGGCGCCGCGTCAGCCGCAGGCGCCGGTGCCGGCGCCGCCGCCGGTGCCTCCTCTCACGCGTCGACCCGCGCCGGGGGCGACTCCGGTCAGGCCGGCACCGTCATCTTCGAGCCCCTCGCCGACGACGAGGCAGCTGCGGAGGCCCGTGCGGCAGACTCGACCGATCGCATTCCGGGCGGTCTCGCCGCAGCGGGCGCAGCGGCCGCCGGAGTGGCCGGCGCCATCGGCGGCCGCGTCGGCTCGTTCGCACGCTCCGCGGCCGACAAGGCGGCAGCCCGCGCAGCCGAGCGCCGCGCCTCCCATGTCGACGACTTCGACGGCGAGGAGATCGGACTCGACGACGCCCTCGACGGTGCGCCGTCGACACGTCTGGACCCTCCCCTCCCGGTCTTCGCGCGGGAGGCGCCCGAAGCCCCGAGCGGCGCCCAGTCCCGGATCGCGCTCGCGATCGTAGGAGTCCTGGTGCTGCTGGCCCTTTTCATCGGCATCAACAACGTCGCGAAGATCGGGCAGCACGACGGCCCCGCCACCGCGATCACCATCACCCGGACACGGACCCCCAGTGCCTCCCAGGCTCCGAGCGCGACGAGCCAGGCGCCCCCCACCACGACGCAGGCTCCCCCGGCGGCGCCGGTCGAGATCACGGGCGGCACGGGATTCGACCCGCAGGACGGCACCGAGTCCGACCAGAACGTCAAGAAGGTCTTCGACGGGTCCACCAGCGACGGCTGGCGCTCGCGCTGGTACGCCACGCGGACCTTCAACGGTGACAAGGACGGCGTCGGGCTGCTGCTGGACCTCAACGCCCCCACGGCCGTCAAGGAGGTGGTGCTCGAGCTCCCCGCCGCCCAGGACGTCACCGTCTACGCCACCGACTCCGACTCCACCAAGTCGCTCGACGGCGCCCGGAAGATCGGGTCCGCCAGCAACGCGAGCGGCACCGTCACGATCAAGGCGGACGGGACGCTCGAGCCCGCGAGCAAGATCATCGTCTTCGTGACCAAGGCGGGCCAGGCGGAGTCCGACCGTCGCTACCGAGCGCAGATCAGTGAAGTGACGGTGCGCTGACCGTGACCTCGGGGGTGGCCGCCCCGATCGCCGACGTGAGCGACCGGGAGCTGCTGGCCATGCACGTCGCCGGTGACGACCATGCCTTCGCCGAGCTCTTCCGCCGGCACAAGGACCGCATGTGGGCGGTCGCCCTGCGCACTGTCCGCGACCCGGAGCTGGCCGCCGACTGCGTCCAGGACGGCTTTCTCGCTGCCTTCCGCCGCGCCGACTCCTTCCGCGGCGAGGCCGCCGTCACGACGTGGTTGCACCGCATCGTCGTCAACGCCTGCCTCGACCGACTGCGCCGGCGCAAGCCGGCGAGCGAGCTGCCCGAGTACGAGCTCGCGGACCGGCGCGACCACCATGCCTCCACCGAGGTGCGCCTCGACATCCAGGAGGCGCTCGCCACGCTTCCCGCGGGCCAGCGCGCGGCGCTCGTGCTCGTCGACATGCACGCCGTGCCGGTCGCCGAGGCCGCCGTCATCCTCGGCGTGGCCGAGGGGACCATCAAGTCCCGGTGTGCCCGCGGCCGGGCAGCGCTCGCCCAGCAGCTCGGCCTGACACCCGGCGTCCATCCTGTCGCGCAGGACTGAAGCGACACCGGGCGGAACCCCGCGACAGCACCTGCCGTCGAAAACCCGGTGACCGGCATACCCCTGCCTGCCCCTACCACCCACGCTCTGCCCGAAGGACCACATCCGTGGACGAGTCCGCGAACACCAACCACGAGATCGAGGACGACGCCCCCGTTCCCCGTCTCGACCCCGACGTCGAGAGCCGGATCCGGGCACTGCTCGCCGACACCCGACAGGCGGGGCCCATGCCCGACGACGTCTCGGCGCGCATCACCGCGGCGATCCGCGAGACCGCCCGCCTACGCGTCGACCCGGGGCCGCTGTCCGTCGCTCCCCGTCCCCCGGACCCCTTCGACCCTGTCACCACCAGTGGTGCGGGCACCGTCGTGCCGAGGCGCCCGCGGGCCGAGCGCCTCAAGCCGATCTACCTTGCGGCCGCGGTGGCGGCTGCGGCCGTCGTCGTCGTGGCGGGTACGTCGGTCCTGCACCTGACCAAGCGGCCCAACAGTGCAGCGCTGGTGAGCGGCTTCAGCTCCCCGACCCGCCTTGCCCCAACGCCCGCCACGGCGGGGGCCCCGCACATCCAGCTCAGCACGACCGCATACACCTCCGGCAACCTCGCCGACCAGGCGCGCCGGCTCCTCGACGCGCCCGGCCCACCGCTGCGCGACCTGGCGGCCGAGTCGCCGGGCATCGGACCGATCGGGACGCCAGTCGGGCTCGCGTCCTGCCTCCAGGCCCTCGGGGCAGTCGGCCCGTCCGGCCCCGCTCCCGAGGCTGTCTCGGCCGACCTCGCCACGTTCGATGGCCGCCCTGCGGTCGTCGTCGTCGTGACCCGCGCCGGTGCGAGCACCGCCTGGGCTGTCGAGCGCAGCTGCACGGCGGGCGCGCCCGGGATCCTCCGGGACGCCACGCCGGTCCCGTAGCGGCCGACCCCCGCACGCGGGCCGCGCGCCTGCGTGAGCTGCCGCCCGTGGGAACAACGACCACCTAGGATCGGTTGAGGCCTATGCGGCTTGCGGGCCCCTCGGCACCGGCATCAGCCGGCCAGCTCGCGGGACCAGCGGCCACGACACCAGAGCGTCACGAGGAGCAGCCAACCATGTCCCGTCCGGACACCGTCCGCAACGTCATCATCATCGGCTCCGGCCCCGCGGGCTACACCGCAGCCGTCTACGCCGCCCGCGCCAACCTCGCCCCCCTCGTCTTCGAGGGAGCGGTGACGGCCGGTGGCGCCCTGATGAACACGACCGAGGTCGAGAACTTCCCCGGCTTCAAGGACGGCATCATGGGGCCCGACCTCATGGACGGTATGCGCGCCCAGGCGGAGCGCTTCGGCGCCGAGCTCGTGACCGACGACGTCACCGCCGTTGACCTGAGCGGCGAGGTCAAGACCGTCACCGACGGCGAGGGCGTCGTCCACCGGGCACGCTCGGTCATTCTCGCCATGGGCTCGGCCTACCGTGAGCTCGGGCTGCCCCGCGAGAAGGAGCTCTCCGGGCACGGCGTCTCGTGGTGCGCCACCTGCGACGGCTTCTTCTTCCGCGACCAGGACATCGCCGTCGTCGGTGGTGGCGACTCCGCCATCGAGGAGGCGACCTTCCTGACGAAATTCGCCCGCACGGTCACGATCATCCACCGCCGCGACGCGCTGCGGGCCAGCAAGATCATGGCCGACCGCGCCCACTCCAACGACAAGATCCGGTTCGCCTGGAACTCCGAGGTCGCCGAGATCCACGGCGAGGGCAAGCTCTCCGGCGTCACCCTGCGCGACACCGTCACCGGCGAGACGCGCGAGCTGGCCGTCACAGGCCTCTTCGTCGCGATCGGCCACGACCCCCGCAACGAGCTCGTCACGGGGGTCGTCGACACCGACGACGCCGGCTACGTCCTGGTCGACGGCCGCTCTACCCGTACCAACGTCCCCGGCGTCTTCGCCTGCGGCGACCTCGTCGACCACACCTACCGCCAAGCCATCACCGCCGCGGGCTCCGGCTGCGCAGCGGCGCTCGACGCCGAGCACTACCTCGCCGCCCTCGAGGACACCTCCAGCCCGGCCGAGGCGGCCGCCGAGGCCGCCCTCATCGACGAGACGGACTCCGGCGTGATCCCCGACGTGCGCGCCACCGTCGGCGCCGACGCCTAGCCTGCAACTCCCGAACCCCACCAATCCCCCCGCACACCGAGAAGGAGCCTCCATGGCACTGAAGAACACGACTGACGCCACCTTCGCCGACGACGTCCTCATGAGTGACAAGCCCGTCCTCGTCGACTTCTGGGCGACGTGGTGCGGCCCCTGCCGCAAGGTCGCCCCGATCCTCGAGGAGATCAACGAGCAGTACGGCGACAAGATCGAGGTCGTCAAGCTCGACACCGATGCCAACGTCGACACGGCGGCCCGCTACGGCGTCGTCTCGATCCCGACGCTCAACGTCTACGTCAAGGGCGAGGTCGTCAAGACCATCGTCGGCGCGCACCCGAAGCCGAAGCTGCTGCGTGAGCTCGAGGAGTTCATCGCCTGACCGGGTGATGTCAAAGGGGTGGCCCGACCGACACGGTGCCACCCCTTCGGCGTACTACGCTGCTGACCGGCGCCCGACCGCTCCGGCTCCCCAACGCACAGCAGCCCGCGTACCCCTCCCGGAGCTCATGCAAGGAAAGGAGCCGCGATGACTCCCCAGCAGTCAGTCCTGCTCCGGCTCGGAGACTCAGGTCCCGCCGTGACCGCCGTGTGCGAACGCCTCGTGCTCTCGGGCGACCTGCCCGCAGGCCGCGAGCACACCGACGCCTCTGGCCACGCCGTCTACGACGAGCGCGTGGAGCAGGCCGTCAAGTCCTTCCAGCAGCGACGTGGGCTCATCGTCGACGGCATCGTCGGCCGGTCGACGTATGCCGTCCTCGACGGTGCGCGGTGGGCCCTCGGTGACAGGGTGCTGCGCTACGTGCCTGAGCACTTCGTGGAGGGCGACGACGTCGTGGCCCTGCAGGCCCGGCTCGCGGAGCTCGGTTTCGCCCCCGGCAAGGTCGACGGCCTTCACGGCCCGAGCACCGACTCGGCGCTGCGCGCCTTCCAGGCCGCCGTGGGCCTCGTGCCCGACGGCACCGTGGGCCCCGAGACGATGCGCGCCTTCGCCGGGCTGCGCCGCTCGGTCAGCGGTGGGTCGGCCAACGCGCTGCGCGAACGCGAGCAGATCCGCCGCAGCGGCTTCAGCCTGAGTGGTCGCACCATCGTGCTGGACCCGGGCCACGGGGGCCGCGACGCCGGCGCCCACGGACGCCACGGCCTCGTCGAGTCCCGCCTCGCGCTCGACCTCGCCCGCCGCATGGAGGGCCGGCTGTCCGCGCACGGGGTCAACGTCGTGTTCACCCGCACCGAGGCCACCGACGGCGGCACCGACGAAGAGCGGGCTGCCTTCGCCAATTCGTGCGACGCCGACCTGGTGCTCTCCCTGCACGCCGACCACTCGATCTCCGGCTCCGCCCATGGGGCTGCCACCTACTTCTACGGCCATCCCGACAGCCCCGACCGTGCCGACTGGTCGGTGATCGGCGAGAGCTTCGCCGATCTGCTGCTGCGCGAGGTCGTGGCCCGCACCGGGCTGACCGACTGCCGATCGCACGCGCGCACCTGGCCACTCCTGCGCCGCACCCGGATGCCGGCGGTGCGCCTCGACTTCGGCTACCTCAACCACGGCGGCGACGCCGCGTCCCTCGCCGACGCGCAGACGCTGGACCGCGTGGCCGAAGCCGTCGTCGTCGCGCTCCAGCGGGTCTACCTCGGTGACGCCGACACCTCCCGCACGGGCGTGCTGCGGCTCGACGACCTGCGCCGCCACCTCGAGGCGATGCGCGAGCAGCAGCTCGGGGTGGGCGACGGCACGGTCGGCTGACCGTCCCGCTCACCTGTGGGCTCGGTGCGGGTCGTCAGTGCCGGTCGGCCAGCTGGGCGTGGCTCGACCCGTTGGGGTGCGTCTCCGGGACGGGCCGCACGCCCGGCACGCGGGCGAGGGCGCGCGACAGTGCCGCGGCTGCCTCCTCGCGCAACGTCACGACGGTGCGCAGCTCCATCTTCATCCTCGGGTAGGCCGGGTGCTCGCGCTCCACCCGGAAGCCGACCTTCTCCAGGAAGCCGACGTCGAGCACGCAGTTGTGCCTCGACACGGCGAGCGGGCGTGCTCCGACGGCTTCCAGGACGCGAACGCGGTGCCGCAGGGCGTCCTTCGCCGCCGCCTGCACGAGCGCCTTCCGCAGCCCCCGGTCGGTGGACGTGGGGCTCGTGACGGCCGCGACGAGCATCAGCGTCGACGGGTCCGACGGGGAGGTCGGGAAGGCCGCCAGGCGAGGTAGGTACCGCGCCGGCGCGACGAGGAGGTGTCCGGCGGGCTCCCCGTCGACATACGCCACCCGGCCGGGGGGTCCCCAGTCGCTGCTCACGGTCTCGACCCAGTCGGCCAGCTGCTCGAGCGGGTCGCTCGGCTCGCCGTGACCGTTGCGAGGCACGGTCTGCCAGAAGGTGCACGGCGCACACGTCCCGACGAGGTCGCCGACGAGCTCCGGCGTGAGAGGACGGAGCTCACGCACCGCGACTCCTGAGTTCCCTCATGCGCCCATTCTGGCCCGCCTCGCTCCCCGAGGCACGCGGTCCGGGCCATTCGAGCCGTGTCGCACCCGGCGCACACACCGGGGGTTGACGGCATACCGAATTAGGGTGGGTCGCATGAGCGAGCCGGGAACCTACGTCGAGAAGAGCTTCAAGCGCGACACTAACTACATCACGACCCGCATCACCGCGGACGGACGTGAGGGCTTCCCCGTCGAGGGTGGGCGCTACCGCCTCGTGGTCGCCCGCGCCTGCCCGTGGGCCAACCGCGCCATCATCGTGCGCCGACTCCTGGGTCTCGAGGACGCCCTCTCGATGGGCATCTGCGGCCCGACCCACGACCAGCGCAGCTGGACCTTCGACCTCGACCCGGGCGGTCTCGACCCCGTGCTGCAGATCCCGCGCATCCAGGACGCCTACTTCAAGCGCGACCCCGACTACCCCCGCGGCATCACGGTGCCTGCCCTCGTCGATGTCACCACCGGCGCCGTGGTCACCAACGACTTCAAGCAGATCACGGTCGATCTGGAGACGGAGTGGACGCAGTTCCACCGCGAGGGCGCGCCCGACCTCTACCCGGAGCACCTGCGCGACGAGATCGAGTCGGTCAGCGAGCCGATCTACCGCCACGTCAACAACGGCGTCTACCGCTGCGGGTTCGCCGGCACCCAGGAGGCCTACGACAAGGCCTACCGCAGGCTGTGGGAGAACCTCGACCTGCTCGAGGAGCGCCTGTCGACGCGTCGCTACCTCGTCGGCGACCACATCACCGAGGCCGACGTGCGCCTCTTCACGACGCTCGTGCGGTTCGACCCCGTCTACCACGGTCATTTCAAGTGCAACCGCAGCAAGCTGATCGAGCTGCCGGCGCTGTGGGCCTACGCGCGCGACCTCTTCCAGACGCCCGGCTTCGGCGACACCGTCGACTTCACCCACATCAAGCAGCACTACTACATCGTCCACAAGGACGTGAACCCCACGGGCGTGGTGCCGCTCGGTCCGGCGCTGGAGAACTGGGCGACGCCCCACGGCCGCGAGCAGCTCGGCGGCTCGCCCTTCGGCGACGGCACTCCCCCGGGGCCGCCTCGCGAGGTCGTGCCGCCGGAGCACAACCCCGTGCTGGCACTCCTGGCCGGCTGACGCCGACCACGTATGCCGTCGAGTTCCCCTGTCCCACAGGGAAACTCGACAGCGCCCCGTGCGGTCAGGCGGTGAAGAACTCGGCGAGGGCCGGGGCAAGCACGGGCGCCGGCACCTGGTGGAACTCGCCGGGCAGCTCGACGGCGCGTCCCTGCGGGAGGGCGTCGGCGAGCACCTCGGCCGAGTCGTGCAGCCACGGCATCGCGGTCCCGCTGCTGCAGACCGAGAGGAAGGGCACGGTGATGCCCTGCAGGGTCTCGGTGGGCAGGCCCTGGTCGTCGCCACCGAGACAGAAGCCGTCGTACTTCACCGTGTAGGTCATCGCGAGCATCGGCTCCCACATCGGTGTCCCCACCATGCCGTCGACCATCTCGGGCGGCATCCCGACGACGACGTCGTTGAAGTATCGCAGGATGCCTTCCCGGTCACCGGCGGCCTCGAACCGCTCGAGGGTGGCGATGTAGTCGTCCGGGGACGGCGGCCAGGCGGGGGTGCGGTAGGGCACCTCGAGGGCTGCGGCCCTCGCGACCGGGACGCCCGCGGCGACCGCCTCCACCACCAGGGCCCCACCCGACGAGACGCCGAAGGCGTAGGCGGCAGAGTCGGATTCGCTCGCTGCCTCGATCACTGCGGTGAGGTCCTCCAGCTCACGCGCGACGGCATAGGGCTGCGTGTCGCCGCTCTCGCCGCGACCCCGTCGGTCATAGGTCACGCCGGTCAGCCCCAGCCCGCCCAGCGCCTGGGCGACATCGCGAAAGGCCCCACGGTCGCAGAAGGCGCCACCGACGACGACGGCGACCGGTCCGGATCCGTAGGCCTCGTAGGCGATGGTGGTGCCGTCTGCCGACGTGGCCTTGCTGAGCTCGTTCATCTCTGACTCCTTCGGTCCGTGGTCCGATGCCGGACCCTCACTCCCACGTCGATCGCGGGACTGCGTCCTCGACGCTTTGAATCTCGAAAGAACTCGGTGGTCAGCCCGGCTTGCGGGAGAAGACATCGCGACGCTCGTGCTCCGGCACGGTGTCCATGAAGTCCCGGACGGCCCGTGAGAGCGCAGGCCAGGTGGTGTGCTGCTCGATCGGCACCACGGTGGCGACGACCTGGTCGCGATGCACCTCGACGAGGTTCCACGACTGCGGCCCGTCCACCGCCATGAGCAGCTCCCGAGGGGCGCCCACGTCGTCCACGTAGCTGACGCCGCCCGCGACGATCACGGGCACCGGTCCGAGCGTGCCGAAGCTCGTGACGTGGAGGTGGCCACTGAGGACCGCCCGAACGTCCGAACCGTCGACGACCTGGCGAAGGCGTGCGACGTCGTCGAAGTCGAGCAGCTGCATCACGGGAGAGCGGTAGATGACCGGTGCGTGATGGATCACCAGGATCGTGCCGTGCTCAGCCGGTTCGGCGAGTTCGTCTGTCAGCCAAGCGTATTGGGCGTCGGAGAAGCCACCATGGTGGTGGCCGGGCACGGCCGAGTCGACGGCGATGATCCGCAGCCCACGCACGTGGGTCACGGTGTCCTGCGGCTCATCCGTGTCCTTGCCGTGCAGCGCCCGGGCGAGGGGGCGGCGTTCATCGTGGTTGCCCCCGGTCAGCACGAGGGCGCAGCGGAGCCGGGCGACGACCGGCTCCACGATCTGCCGCAGCAGGTCGTACGCCGCCGGGTCGCCGGTGTCGGTGAGGTCCCCGGAGATGACGAGGGCGTCGATCGACTCGCTGGACACCTCGATCCGCGCCAACGCCTTACGCAGCTGTGCAGCCGTGTCGATGTGGCCGGCGAGCAGGCGATCACCGGCCAGCAGGTGTGGGTCGGAGAGGTGGGCGATGACGTGGGACGGCGCCGGATGGCGTCCGGGAAGGGCCATGGCGTCAGCCTAGGTGCGCAGCTGGCACACCGGGCACCAGTAGAGCCGTCGGCCCGCAACAGCCCTCTCGCGCACCGGGCTCGCGCACCTGGGACAGGCCTGGCCAGTGCGTTTGTAGACGAGGAAGCGCCGCTCGAAGGTGTCGCCGAGCCGCTCCCCCGTGAGCCGCTCCGTGATCTCGCGGGCGCGTCCCGAGCGTCTGGCCCGTACGGCTTGCTGCACCTGGTCCGGCATCGTGATGATCTGGGAGAAGGTGCGTCCCAGGGGCATGAGCAGCACGAGGTCGTCCCAGATCTCGCGCCAGACGGCCTCCGTCAGGTCGACGCCGCGCACCAACGGGTCGACGGCGAGCCGGTGCAGCACCTCGCAGCGGTAGACGTTGCCCACCCCGGCCACGACGGACTGGTCCATCAGCAGTTCGGCGATCGCGCGCCGGCTGCGGCGCACCCGCTCCCAGCCGGCCTCCGGACGCTGCGCACGGCGCAGGGGGTCAGGCCCCAGGGTCGCGACGATCTCCCGCTGCCGGGCACGGTCCACGAGCGTGCAGATCATCGGTCCGCGCAGGTCGGCCCAGTGATGTGGACCCACCAGGCGCAGTCGCACCGCCCCGACGGGCGGTGGCACGGCGGTCGTCTTCAGGCGATGTTTCACGGGAAACATGCCGATCAGACCGAGATGCACGTGCAGGGTCGCGTCACCGATGTCGACGAAGAGGTGCTTGCCCCACGCCTGCGCGCGGTCGAGGGTGCGACCGTCCAGGCGCTCCGCGTCGGCGCCGAACCGCCCCTGCGGGCTCGATGCCGCGATCACCTCACCGCGGAAGGCGCGTTCCAGCCGGTCGGCCAGCGCGTGGATGGTGTGCCCCTCCGGCACGTCAGTCCTGCGACGGCGAGCTCATGCCCATCAGTCCGATGATGCGCCTCAGGTCCTCCATCGACGCGAACTCCACGGTGATCTTGCCCTTGCGCTGACCGAGCGCGATCGCGACGCGGGTCTCGAGGTGGTCCGAGAGCGTGGTGGTGAAGTCGTCGAGCTGCGGGTGTCGCCGTCCGGCGCGGGGTCGACGCGCCTTGGGAGCGTCGTTGCCCTCACCGAGCGAGACGAGCTCCTCCACGGTGCGCACCGAGAGGCCCTCCGCGACGATGCGCTGGGCCATCCGCTCCATCGCGGCGGCGTCTGCCATCCCGAGCAGTGCCCGGGCGTGCCCGGCGCTGAGCACACCCGCCGCGACGCGGCGCTGGACGAGCGGCGGCAGCTTGAGCAGGCGCAGCGTGTTCGAGATCTGGGGCCGGGAGCGCCCGATCCGGGTGGCGAGCTCCTCGTGGGAGCAGCCGAAGTCGTCGAGGAGCTGCTGGTATGCCGCAGCCTCCTCCAGCGGGTTCAGCTGGCTGCGGTGCAGGTTCTCGAGCAGGGCGTCGCGGAGCAGGTCATCGTCGCTGGTGTCCTTGATGATGGCGGGCACGACGCCGAGGCCTGCTGCCTGCGAGGCGCGCCAGCGGCGCTCGCCCATGATCAGCTCGAACGTCTTGCCCTGCGCCTCGGCGAGCTGGTCGGCCGGGATGCGACGCACGACGACGGGCTGCAGCACGCCGATCTCGCGGATCGAGTGCACGAGCTCGCCCATGTGGTCCTCGTCGAAGACCGTTCGCGGCTGCTTGGGGTTGGGCCGGATCGACTCGATGTCGAGCTCTGCGAACTCCGCCCCGGGCACCGGCGCCAAGCCGCTCGCAGCTTCGTCGGCAGAGGTCGACGACGGCGTGGCGTCGGAGCCGTTCAGGGGCGCGGCGTCCTCACCGGTGCCGGATGCTCGCTCAGGCGTCTCCGAAGACTCCGGGCTTGCATGCGTCGCGGCCTCTGCCGTGGGGCCGGCCGGCGCGGCGTCGGTCTGCGCATCGACGGGAGCCTGCTTCTGCTCCGTGAAGAAGACGTCGACCGGTCGTCCTGCGCCCGTGCTGGGTGCGCTCGGGATGAGTGCCCCCAGGCCTCGACCCAGTGCTCGACGCTTCTCCGCCATTCGCCAACCCCTCGCCATCCCGGACACGGCCATCGCGCCCGGCGATCAGTCTAGGTGGTGCCGAGCGGCCCCTTGCACACCGACGGTTCGGCACGCCACCCGGCTTGTGCCTGGGCGTTTCACGTGAAACGGCATCGGCCGCAGATGACGATGGGGCTGACGCCTTGGGTGTGCGCTCCCGTGGCTCGGTGCAGAGGCGCAGCCGCGACGTTTCACGTGAAACGACTCGACAGTCAAGGCGTGCGTGGCCAGGTTGCCTCCCGGTTTCACGTGAAACGAGCCCGGTCGATGGCAGCTCGTCGAGCGCGGCCTCAGACCGGTAGTGCCGCACCGCGGTCGGCGATCTCGCCGGCCGCCTCCAGGTAGGCGAGGGCGCCGCTGCTGGCGGGGTCGTACGTCATGACCGTCTCACCGAAGCTGGGGGCCTCCGACACCCGGACCGACCGCGGCACCGTCGTGCGCAGCACCTCCTCGGGGAAGTGCTCACGGACCTCGTCGGCCACCTGCGCGGAGAGCCGGGTGCGTCCGTCGTACATGGTGAGCAGGATGGTCGAGACGTGCAGTGTCGGGTTGAGGTGCCGCTTGATGAGGTCGACGTTCTTGAGCAGCTGGGACAGCCCCTCGAGCGCGTAGTACTCGCACTGGATGGGGATGAACACCTCACTGGCGGCCACCATGGCGTTGACGGTCAGCAGGCCCAGGCTGGGTGGGCAGTCGATGAGGATGTAGTCGAACTCGTGACCCTCCTGGCCCGCGGCCGCGATCGCCTTCTGCAGGCGGGACTCACGAGCGACCAGCGACACGAGCTCGATCTCGGCGCCGGCGAGGTCGATCGTCGCGGGCGCACAGTGGAGGTTCTCGACCGTGGTGCAGGACTGCACCACCTCGAGCAATGGGGTGCCGTCGACGAGTACGTCGTAGATCGAGGGGACCTCCGCATGGTGGTCGATGCCGAGGGCGGTGCTCGCGTTCCCCTGGGGGTCGAGATCGATCACGAGGACCTTGAGGCCAGCCTGCGCCAGGGCTGCCGCGATGTTGACGGTCGTGGTGGTCTTGCCCACCCCGCCCTTCTGGTTGGCGACCGTGAGCACCCGTGGGGTGATCGGCTTGGGGAAGAGGCGGCCCGTCAGCTGGATGCGGCGACGGGCGTTGACGGCCAGCTCCATGGCGAGCGGCGTGTCCTGGCCCGCTGTGGGGATGGCCGCAGCCAGCGCCTCACGCTCGGCGTTGGCAGCCTGGGCCGCAGCGTCGTCAGCGCGAGCACGGGACGCTTCGTCCACAGGGTTGTCCCCAGCCTGCGAATGTGGCGTTTCCAGTTCAACATCGCCGATTTCGGCAGTCTCATCCACTGCGTTGTCCACAGGGGCGCCGACGGCGTCGTGGGTCGCCTCGATCGGGTCGGGCTGCACGCCAGGCGCCTCGGGGACGGAGCGAGGGCCGGCATCATCCAGCTCAGGCCGAACCGCATCGGGCGGCATCTCGCTGGTTGCCGACGGCCCGGCCTCAGTCGCCGGGTGGCTCCCATTGCGCTCCGTGTCCCCCGCTGCCGTCGACGGCTGGGACAGCACCAATGCCTCCGGACGAGTCGCAAACTCAGTTGCAACCTCAGCCGCCACCTCAGGCGCTGCCGGGGTCGCTGCCGGGGTAGCCGCCGCGACCGGCGTGGAAGGTGCCACTTGCTCAGAGGATCCCGGTCTGTCCGTCCCTGCAGGCGACGTCGTCGGGCTCGACTCGGCGGGGGCCTGTGTCGTTTCAGGTGAAACACCCAACATGCGCGCCAGCCAACCGAGACGGCGGTGCTCCGGACCGGGCTCGGGTTCGCTCGGCCAGCCCAGGTTGGTCGACGTCGTCACAGGGAGAGCACCTCCGGGATTGAGGTCGGCACGCGGTGAGCCGCAGGGGCCGGCCTTCGAAATGGTCTGGACACGATCATGGCTGATGCGGCGGCCGGGCGCCCGCTCCGGGCCCGGAGCGTCGCGATCCGCGCGGCCGGTCGGCCCGCCGCCGTGCCGAACCGGCGCTGGTGGGCTGCCGAGCGCGGAAGCGGCGCCGGTCCACCACCTCGGCGATCGTGGCGCGAAGGACAAGCGTCGGATCGGTGAGGATGCCTGTGCCGTACGCGTCCACCTCGGCGTCGACGACGCCGAGCCGGGCCAGCGCGGTGCGGCTGTCGGCCAGCTCCTCGGGGGCGCGGCTGCCCTTCAGGGCGAGCAGGCTGCCACCTGCCTCGAGGAGCGGCAGGGTCCACTCCGCGAGCTGCACGATGCGAGATACGGCTCGGGCCGTGACCCATGGCGCGTGGAGCCGGTCCCACATGGCCTCCGCTCTCGCCGTGTGCACGGTGACGTTGGACAGGCCGAGCTGGGCCACGGTCCCGGACAGCCACCCGGTCCTCCTGGCAAGAGGCTCCACGAGGTGCAGCTGGAGGTCGGGCCGGGCGATGGCGAGGGCCAGTCCCGGCAGGCCGGCGCCGGACCCCACGTCGATGACCTGCTGGGTGCTGCCCGTGTGCGGAATCGCCTCGTGGGCGACCGCGCAGTTGAGGACGTGCCGGTCCCACAGCCGCGGGGTTTCACGGGGGCCGATCAGACCGTGGCTGATCCCGGTGTCGGCCAGGATCGCGACGAACTCCTCCGCGAGCTGCAGTCGCTCACCGAAGACCGCGGCCGCTTCCCGGGGCGTCGGCGGCAGGGCCACAGGCTCGAGAGCATCGTGGCCCACGCGCTCTCACTCCTCGGCTCGTGCAGGTCGGATCTCGGACATCACTGCTCGTTTCACGTGAAACGAGCAGTGATCAGGCAGGAAGGATGACGATGTGACGGTGAGGGTCGACGCCCTCGGACTCGGAGACCAAGCCGGCGGCGGACACCTCGTCGTGGACGACCTTGCGCTCGAACGCGCTCATCGGGTCGAGAGCACGCTTCGTGCCCGACTCCTTGACCTCGGCGATGGCCGCGTGGGCGAGCTCGACCAGGGCCGAACGGCGCTGCGCGCGGTGGCCGGCGATGTCGAGCATGAGGCGGCTGCGCTCACCCGTCTCCGCCTGCACCGCGAGCCGGGTCAGCTCCTGCAGGGCCTCGAGCACCTTGCCGTCGGCGCCGACGAGCCGGCGAGGCACACGGCCTTCGTCGGAGTCGACGATGGCGATGGCGGCGCGGTCACCGTCCACGTCGACGTCGATGTCGCCATCGAGGTCGGCGATGTCCAGCAGCGTCTCGAGGAAGTCCGCGGCCACCTCGCCCTCGCGCTCGAGCTGGCGCAGGCGCGACTTCTTGTCGGTCGGCTGGGCGGGGGGTCCGGGCTCGACGGGCTCGATGGATTCGGTGGGCTCGACGGGCTCGATGGATTCGGTGGGCTGGGAGGGCTCGACCGACTCGGTCTTGTCGGCTTGCTCGATCGGTCCGGTGGACTCGCCCGCCGGGGACGCCTCCTCCGCCGGCGTGTGGGCCTCGGGACCGGGCTGGGCCTCGACCTCAGCGTCGACCTCACGGGCCTCGACGTCGGTGTCCTGCATGTCGCTCATGGATGCTCCTTCGTTCACCGGGGCCGGACTGTGGACAACCTGCATCTCCGCAGGTCAAGGGCCCCGAGCAATGTGGACAAGTGTGTGGATGAGCCTCAGCGGCGGTTCTTGGTGGGCTGCGTCCGGGCGCGCTTCTTGCCCTTCGGCTGCTGGCGCTGACCGGACTTCGGGGCATCGTCGGGCACGGTGTCCTCGCCCACCAACCCGGGCACGGTCAGCTCCTCCATGTCCTTGCCCCGGCGCTTCAACCGCTCGCGGCGGGCACGCTCGGCCTCGGAACCGGGTGCCGGCATGTTGCGGATGACGTAGAACTGCTGACCCATCGTCCAGAGGTTGGTGGTCAACCAGTAGATCAGGACACCGATCGGGAAATTGACGCCGGAGAACGCGAAGAAGATGGGCATCAGGTAGAGCAGGACCTTCTGCTGCTTCGCGAAGGGGTTGTCGAGCGCCGACGCCGGCATGTTCTTGCGCATCAGCTGGTACTGCGTCGTGAACGTCGTGGCCGACATCAAGATGATGAGCACGGCCGTGAGGATCTTGGTGTTGAGCGGCACGTCGGTGCCCAGGAAGTGGTCCGACAGCTTCGATCCGAAGATCGTCGAGCTCTCGATCTCAGCGGCCACCTGGCGGGTGATCGGGCCGATCGCGTCGTGGCCGGGCACGCCCTCGGCCTGCGCCTTGAGGTTGTTGAGCAGCTGGAAGAGCGCGAAGAAGAACGGGCTCTGGATCAGGATCGGCAGGCAGCTGCTGAACGGGTTGGTCCCGGTGCGCCGGTAGAGATCCATGATCTCCGCCTGCTGCGCCTTCTGGGACTCGGGGTCGCGCTTGCCCTTGTACTTCTTCTGGATCTTCTGCATCTCCGGCTGGATGAGCTGCATCCGGCGGGAGGAGTGGATCTGGCGCACGAAGAGCGGCATGAGCAGGAGGCGGACGACGACCGTGAGGCCGACGATCGACATGGCCCAGGCCCACCCGGTGGACATCCCCATGCCGTTGAAGAGCCAGTGCCAGGCGTACATGACCCAGGCTTCACCGAGCTTGATCGGGTAGAGCAGGGTGTTGAAGAAGTCGATCACGTGTTTCCTCTGTGGTCTGGTGGGCCGGCCGGTTCAGCCGCGTGTTCGAGGTGAACGGCCACTCACCACTGATCGGCAACCATATGCCGGTTGGTCAGGTCGTGGGTTTCTCGTGCGGGACCCGGAAGTCCTCGGGCCGCACGTCGTTGCGGGTGACCCATGTCTTGGGAACGGGGTCGACACCCCCCGGGTTCCACGGGTTGCAGCGGCCGAGGCGTCGGATCGCGAGCCAGCCACCACGGATCGGGCCGAACCGCGTGAGCGCCGTGACGGCATACGCGGAGCAGCTCGGGTAGAAGCGGCAGGTCGGTGGCGACAGGGGGGAGACGAACCGCTGGTAGGCGCGAATCAGGAGCAGCAGCGGAGCGGAGAGCACCTGGTTGGCGGAGCGGCTCATGGTCGGCAGACCTTGTCGAGCTGGCGGCCGACGGCGAGGTCGAGCTCGTCCCAGGTGGCCTGCGCGGCGGCGGGGTTGGCGCGCACGACGAGGTCCAGACCAGCAGGTATGCCGGTCAGCCGGGTCGCGACGCTGGCGCGCAGGCGGCGCTTGGTCCGGTTGCGGACGACCGCGTTGCCGACGGCCTTGGACACAACAAAACCGACGCGCGGCGGAAGTTCCGCACGCGCATCGGTCCGGTTGGCATGCACGACGATGAGCCGCCCGCCTGCTCTGCTGGCGCCGGGCCCGCGTACTGCCGTCGTGAAGTCCGTCCGCTCACGCAGTCGGTGACGTGCCGGCAGCACGCCGCGGCCTCCGGCTGCTCAGGCGGAGAGCTCGGCGCGGCCCTTGCTGCGGCGGCGGGCGAGGATGGCGCGGCCGGCGCGGGTGCGCATGCGCAGGCGGAAGCCGTGCGTCTTGGCGCGGCGACGGTTGTTCGGCTGGAAGGTGCGCTTGCTCACGAGGTTCTCCGTTGGTTGCAGGGGCCCGTCCGAACGTCACGACGACGTCGGCCCGGCTCCCGTTCTTGGGGCTGGCGGTGGCCGATGCGACCGCAATCGGCAAGCCCGTGGAGAGCCGAGGTGGTCCGGCGAGGCCGGCTCGGGCGCCATGGGCATGCGAAAGAGGTCGCAGACACGCTCGGCCAACGATACGGGAGCCGTCGAACGAGGGTCAAACCGGCAGGACGCGCGAGGGCACGACGCGCGCCGAACGCGTAAAACCCCCGATCCTCGGACCTCGGGGGCGGATTGCAAGGCGACACGCCGACGCCGGGAAAGATCTGTGGGCGACTCGATTGTCATCGGCGCTTCCGCGCCTGTAGGTTGGCCGCTTCCTCGACTCTCGACACCCATGCACAGGCTGTGGACAAACGTGTGGACAACAGGGCATCGTGCACGAGGACACCGATGGACCCAGGTCGTCCGACCCGGCAGGTTCGAGCCCGTGCCCGAGCCGCCCGAGCCCGGGGACGCAACAGATGCAACGCAATTCAGTCAGGGGCAGGTGGGATCAAGGTGGCCGAGACAGGCGTGGACTACGCGCAGATCTGGCAGCAGACGCTCGGCACACTCGACGCAGTGGGCTTGTCCAATCAAGAGCGCGCGTTCGTCAGGCTGTGCCGGCTAGTGGGGGTGCTCGACCAGACTGCCCTCGTGCGGGCGCCCAACACCTTCACCAAGGACTTCCTCGAACAGCGAGTGCGTGAGCAGATCCACGAGGCGCTGGCCAGCCAGCTCGGGCACCCGGTGCAGCTCGCTGTCTCGGTCGACGAGAGCCTCGAGACCGATCTCGGCCTGATCAGCGACGAACCGACCGGACAGGCGTCGGTGCACGACCTGCGCGGCGGCTCCGGCGGGCCGGGCGCGCCCGGGGGGCCCGGCCTGAACGGCGGCTACCAGAACGGCTACGGCTCCGCGGCCCACACCGGCCAGTACAACCCCCAGCACGCCCCCCAGCACAACGGGCAGCACCACGGCCAGCCGAACCCGCTGCGCGACCTGGCCGAGAGCGCGCCCGCGCTCAACGGCGCGGACCTCGACGAGCCGCGCAAGCCGGCATACTCCGGTGGTCAGACGCGGATGGAGCTCGGCCCCGACCCGCTGAGCGGCGGCGAGAGCGGGCCGCTGCGCCTGCAGCACCGCCCCGAGCCGAGCTCGCCCGGCGACACGCGGCTGAACCCCAAGTACACCTTCGACACCTTCGTCATCGGCGCGAGCAACCGCTTCGCCCACGCGGCGGCCGTCGCCGTCGCCGAGGCTCCGGCCAAGGCGTACAACCCGCTCTTCGTCTACGGCGAGTCCGGGCTGGGCAAGACGCACCTGCTCCACGCGATCGGGCACTACGCCCGCACGATGTTCCCGAACGTCCGGGTGCGCTACGTGAACTCCGAGGAGTTCACCAACGACTTCATCAACAGCATCCGTGACGACAAGGCGAGCGCGTTCCAGAACCGCTATCGCAGCGTCGACGTGCTGCTCATCGACGACATCCAGTTCCTCCAGGGCAAGCTGCAGACCCAGGAGGAGTTCTTCCACACCTTCAACACGCTGCACAACGCGAACAAGCAGATCGTCATCACGAGTGACCTGCCGCCGAGGGAGCTGTCGGGATTCGAGGACCGGATGCGCACGCGCTTCGAGTCCGGGCTGCTGACCGACGTGCAGCCGCCCGACCTCGAGACCCGCATCGCGATCCTGCGCAAGAAGGCGATCCAGGACCGCATGAAGGTGCCGGACGATGTCCTGGAGTACATCGCGACGAACTTCAGCACCAACATCCGCGAGCTCGAGGGCGCCCTGATCCGCGTCACGGCGTTCAGCAACCTCAACCGCCAGGCGGTCGACCTGCCGCTGGCCGAGATCGTGCTCAAGGACGTGCTGCCGAACGAGACGCCCAACCAGGTGACGGCCGCGACGATCATGGCCGTGACGGCTGCGTACTACGCCGTGACGCTCGAGGACCTCTGCGGCTCCTCGCGCTCGCGCCAGCTCGTGACCGCCCGTCAGATCGCGATGTACCTGTGCCGCGAGATGACCGACCTGTCGCTGCCGAAGATCGGCCAGCACTTCGGCGGCCGCGACCACACGACCGTCATGCACGCCGACCGCAAGATCCGCGAGCTCATGGGTGAGCGCCGCGCCATCTACAACCAGGTCACCGAGCTGACCAACCGGATCCGCCAGCAGTCGCACTGACGCCCGCGCCCGGCCCCATGGCGTATGCCGTCAGGCCGGGTCGCGTCAGGCCGCGGTTTTCGCATCGGCGGCCTTCAAGGCCCGCCGCGCCGCGATGGTCGTGGCCAGGGCCTGCTCCCACGGGGTGGGCGCGAGGTCGAACGTGCGCTGGGTCAGGGTCGAGTCGAGCACGAAGGGCAGCTCGAACTGGTGCCGCGTCTCGCGGAGCTCGCGCATGAAGGGGACGACGACGCCGGCCGCGGTGCCGAGCGGCCGGGGCAGCACGCGTACCCGGCGGTGCTTCACCTCGGCGACGCGCGCGACGTCGGCGGCGGCCTCGTCGAACGTGCGGGCGGACGCCGTGGGCACGTGCCAGGCGCGACCCCAGCCCTGATCGGAGGTGGCGACGCGGGCGGCGAGGCGGCCAACGTCCGGCACGTAGGTCCACGAGTGGGATGCGTCGGCGCGACCGGCGGGGACGAAGGGCGGACGGCCGGCGAGCAGCGAGTCGATGACGATGTCGTTGAGGTAGCTCGTCCGGGGTGTCGTGCCGGGGCCGAAGTAGTCGCTCGAGCGCAGCTCGGTGGCCCGAAGGCGGCCAGCGTCATGACGGGCCAGGGCCTCGGTCCACATGTCGGCGCGCAGGCGGCCCTTGTGGCCGACCGGGCGCATCGGGTCGTCCTCGCGCATGGGGGCGTTCACCCGGCCGTAGCCGTAGAGGTTGCCGATGATGACCAGCCCGGCACCGGAGGCTTCCGCGGCGCCCAAGGTCGCGGCGGCGACAGGAGGCCAGTCGGTGTCCCAGGTCGTGTAGCTGGGCGGGTTGACGGCGTTGACGATGCTGGCGGCGCCCCGGGCGAGCGCGGTCACGGCTGCTTCGTCCGCGGCGTCCACGGCGACGACCTCGACGGCATCCGGATGACTGGCCTGCCAGGGCTGCTCGACGACGCGGCCCGATCGGGAGGCGAGGGTCACGGTGTGGCCGAGCGCGACGAGCTCGGCGGTGGTCGAGCGGCCGACGCCGCCGGCGCCGAGGACGAGGTGGTGGGTCATGTCAGCTCCTGGGTTTCAGGCTAAGCGTGAGCACCGCTCACAATCTCAGCATGACAGCCGGGCCGGCGTAAAACAAGAGCGGTGCTCACAATTTCGCCCGGCCTGTGGCAGGCTGATGTCATGGACGCTCGCCCCGACGCCTCGGACGCCTTGGACGCCTCGGACGCCTTGGAAGCCTCGGGGGCACCGACGGCCGCCATCGGCAAGCGCGCTCGCAACCGCCTGACCGTCGAGGCCGACATCCTGCGGGTCGCCCGCGCGCACCTGGCCACGGACGGCGCCGCAGGCCTGAGCCTGCGGGCAGTCGCCCGCGACCTGGGCATGGTCTCGTCCGGCATCTACCGCTACGTCGAGAGCCGCGACGAGCTGCTCACCCGCCTCATCGTCGACTCCTACCGGTCCTTGGCGGCCGACGTCCGTGCGGCTCACGACGCCGTCCCGCACGCGGACCTCGACGGACGGTGGGATGCCATCGGCCGCTCCCTGCGCGGGTGGGCGATCGAGCGCCCGCATGACTTCGCGCTGATCTACGGCTCCCCGGTCCCGGACTACCAGGCGCCGGCCGAGCGCACGCAGGAGCCGGGCACGGCCGTGCTGGCCCTCCTCGTCTCCCTCCTGGACGACGTCGGCCGCGCCGACCGCCTCGTCGACCCGGCCCGGCTGGGGCTGCCGGCGGCCTGCGCCCAGGCAGGCGTCGGCCCGCTGCTCGACGCGCCGATGTTCGCCGGGACCGACCTCGACGCCGTGCGGCTGGCCCAGGGCATCGCCGCCTGGACGCTGCTTCTCGGTGCCGTGACGAGCGAGGTCTTCGTCCAGCTGGGCCCCCTGCCGGACGGCCAGGCGCTCTTCGAGTGCCTCCTCGCGGCCTCGAGACGCTGCGTCATCGCGGCCCCGGGTGACTAGTCGATGCTCCCTTGCACACCCCGGCGGGGCACCAGGACGCGCCACCAGGTCCACATTCGTCCACAGGCTTGTCCACACCTGTGTGCACAGCGTGACCGGACCGTGACCGAGCCTCGCCAGAGCCGACTTCACGTCGAACCACGGATCAGCCACAGAGTTGTCCACCGGTTGTGGACAACTCTGTGGACTCGTGGAGGCCAATCGATGCACAGGTGACTAGTCCGCTTCCCGACCATTCAGGACATATGGCGATCGCTCCTCCACACCCCCCTGTGGAAACCTGTGGACGAGGCCAGTCGACTTGCGGACAACCTCTCCCCCGCCTGTGAGGTCGATGTGCACGCCGTGATCGCGTCCACAGCCGACTGTCGCGTCACCTGTGCGGCGCCCACATCGGGTCCACACCCCTGTCGGCGGGCTGACCTGCCCCGACGCACGTTGTCCACAGCATCCACAGCACCTATGACTATGACGAGATCCCAGTCATAGGGAGGAGCCCCGACAACGAGGGTCTCGATCCGGCCCCTCTCGGGCCCCGGCCTGAAAGCCATCTCGCGGACATTTCCCGCGGCGACCGATTCGGGGAGTGTCTGTGGTGCCGCTACCCAGCAGGCACTAGTGTCTGAGCCCCAATGTCCTTCCTTGTCGAAGTGAGTGCAGCGTGAAGTTTCGGGTTGAGCGAGACGTCCTGGCCGAGGCCGTGACCTGGGTGGCCCGTGGGCTCCCGGCGCGCCCCCCGGTCCCCGTCCTCGCAGGCGTGCTCATCGACGCAAACGAGGACGGCACCCTGACGCTCTCGGCGTTCGACTACGAGGTGTCCGCACGGATCACCGTGCCGGCCGACGTCGCCGAGGCCGGTCAGGTGCTCGTGCTCGGCCGGCTGCTGGCCGACATCTCGCGCAACCTGCCCAACAAGCCGATCGACGTCAGCACCGACGGCAGCAAGGTCAACGTCGCGTGCGGGTCCTCCCGCTTCGCCCTACGCGAGATGCCGGTCGCCGACTACCCCACGCTCCCCCTGGCGCCCGAGACGAGCGGCACCATCGCCGGCGACGTCTTCACCCAGGCCGTGGCCCAGGTCTCGGTGGCCGCAGACAAGGGCGACACCCTGCCGATCCTCACGGGCGTGCGCATGGAGATCGACGGCGACAAGATCACCCTGCTCGCCACCGACCGCTACCGCCTCGCCATGCGCGAGCTCACGTGGAGCCCGGCCGCCACCGACGCCAGCCACGTGGCACTCATCCCGGCGCGGCAGCTGTCCGACACGGCGCGAGCACTCGGCGCGTCCGGCTCCGTCGAGCTCGCCCTCGGCCAGGGCGGCGACGGGCTGATCGGCTTCGAGGCAGGCCAGCGCCGTGCCACGACCCGGCTGCTCGACGGCGAGTACCCCAAGGTCACCTCGATCTTCCCGACCTCCGTCGACACCGAGGCAGTCATCGAGACGGCGGCGCTCGAGGAGGCGGTCAAGCGCGTCGCGCTCGTCGCCGAGCGCAACACCCCCGTCCTGCTGAAGTTCACCGACGGCCAGGTAGCCATCGAGGCCGGCACCGGCGACGACGCGCAGGCCTCCGAGGCGGTCGAGGCGACCCTCAACGGTCCCGAGATCCAGATCGCGTTCAACCCCCAGTTCCTGCTCGACGGCCTGCACGCGGTCGGCACCCCCTGGAGCCGGCTGTCCTTCACGCAGGCGAGCCGTCCCGCCGTGCTGACCGGTCAGGCCGAGGCCGACTCCGAGCCGGACACGGGCTACCGCTACGTCCTCATGCCGGTGCGCTTCGCGAGCTGAGGCAGGCTGCCCCGTCCCCGAAGGTGTCCCGGTGGGTAGGCGTAACCTCGTAGCGCCTCACCCGATCCGTCCTGTTCCGCCATCTGCAGAAAGGCTCACGACATGCAGCTAGGTCTCATCGGTCTCGGCAAGATGGGCGGCAACATGCGTGAGCGGTTGCGTCGTGCGGGCCACGAGGTGGTCGGCTTCGACCGCAACCCCGACGTCGCGGACGTGGCCACGCTGCCGGCCCTCGTCGAGGCGCTCGAGGCTCCCCGCGTCGTCTGGGTCATGGTCCCGGCTGGCGACCCGACCCGCGAGACGGTTGCGGCGCTCGGCGACCTGCTCGAGCCCGGCGACCTCGTCATCGACGGTGGCAACTCCCGCTTCACCGACGACTTCGAGAACGCCAAGCTGCTCGGTGAGAAGCAGATCGGCTACGTCGACTGTGGCGTCAGCGGCGGCATCTGGGGCCTCGACAACGGCTACGGCCTGATGTGCGGCGGCGACCAGGAGTGGGTCGAGCGCGCCATGCCGATCTTCGACGCGCTGCGCCCCGAGGGTCCGCGCGAGGAGGGCTTCGTCCACGCGGGCGAGGTCGGTGCCGGTCACTACACGAAGATGGTCCACAACGGCATCGAGTACGGCCTCATGGCGGCGTACGCCGAGGGCTTCGAGCTGCTCGAGAAGAAGGACATCGTCAAGGACGTCCCCGGGGCGTTCAAGGCGTGGAGTCGCGGCACGGTCGTGCGCTCCTGGCTGCTCGACCTCATGGTCAAGGCCCTCGAGGAGAACCCCCACCTCGACGACGTCTCCGACTACACCAACGACTCCGGCGAGGGCCGGTGGACCGTCGAGGAGGCCATCGCGCTCGGCGTGCCGATGCCCGTCATCTCCGCGTCGCTCTTCGCCCGTTTCGCCTCGCGCCAGCAGAGCTCACCGACGATGCAGGCGGTGGCAGCCCTGCGCGGCCAGTTCGGCGGGCACGAGGTGCTGAGCATCAGCGAGGGCGAGGAGCTGCGCCGTGGCGCGGGGGCCGAGGGCTCCACCCACCCCGCTCCGGCGGCCGAGAAGGAGAAGGTCAGCACCCCGAACCGCCCGAGCGAGGCCGCCGTGAACGCGGCGACCGCCGGACCGTCCTCCGGTACCGGCTCGACGGGCGGCGGCGCTCCCGGCGGCGGCCCCACCTCCGGCTCCAGCGACGCCTCGTCCTGAGCTCCCTGTCGCCGGCGCTGGCCGCCGCGACAGCGAGCCGACTCGAACCAGCCTGACGTGTACATCCGACACCTGACACTCAAGGACTTCCGCAGCTATCCCAGCGCCGAGCTGACGCTGCCGGTCGGGGTCACCACGCTCGTGGGCCTCAACGGGCAGGGCAAGACCAACCTCGTCGAGGCCATCGGCTACCTCGCCACTCTCGGCTCGCACCGGGTCGCCACCGACCAGCCGCTCGTGCGGTTCGGGGCGGCGCAGGCCATCGTGCGGGGGGCCGTCGTGCGCGACGACCGCGAGACGATGGTCGAGCTGGAGATCACGCCGGGTCGGGCCAATCGGGCGCGACTCGGGCGGTCGCCGGTCTCTCGGCCCCGGGACGTCCTCGGCACCGTCCGGACGGTGCTCTTCGCCCCCGAGGACCTCGCCCTCGTCAAGGGCGACCCGTCCGAGCGACGCCGCTTTCTCGACGAGCTGCTCGTCCAGCGCCAGCCGCGGTGGTCGGGCGTGCGCTCGGACTACGACAAGATCCTCAAGCAGCGCAACGCCTTGCTGAAGTCGGCCGCGCCCGTGCTGCGCAAGGGCACCCGGCGCCAGCCCCGCCCTCCTCGTGACGGCGAGCAGCCGCTCGACGAGGCCCGCGAGTCGGCGCTGCACACCCTCGATGTGTGGAACGACCACCTGGCGACGGTCGGGGCGCAGCTGGTCTACGCGCGGCTGCGCCTGCTGCGTGACCTCGTCCCCGACCTCTCCGAGTGCTACGACGCCGTGAGCGCGGTCAGCTCCAACGCCCGCGCCACCTACAGAAGCTCGCTGCACGAGCAGCTGGCGGCCCGACTCGCCGCCGGAGAGGTGCCGGAGATCGACGAGCTGCGCACCGGGATGCTCGAGACCCTTGCACAGCTGCGTCCCAACGAGATCGAACGCGGCATCTCGCTCGTCGGCCCGCACCGTGACGACCTCGTCCTGTCGCTGGGCGAGCTGCCCGCGAAGGGCTATGCCAGCCACGGCGAGTCGTGGAGCTTCGCGCTGGGGCTCAAGCTCGCGGCATACCGCCTCCTGCGGCGCGATCTGGGCGACGACCCGGTGCTCGTGCTCGACGACGTCTTCGCCGAGCTCGACTCCGGCCGGCGTGAGCGCCTGGCGGCCCTGGTCGCCGACTGCGAGCAGGTGCTCATCACGGCCGCGGTCGGCGCGGACGTGCCGGACGTGCTGCGCGAGAAGGGCACGACGTATGCCGTCGAGCTCGGTCAGGTGCACCCTGCCGACCGCGACACCGACACCGAGCAGGACCCGGTGGCTGACGTGGTGCCTGCCGCCGTCCCCGCCGTGGTCCCTCCGGTGCCGGTCGAGGACGACGGCGATGAGTGACGAGGACCGCGGCGCCGAGGAGGTGACGGAGCCGACCGACGAGGACACCCGGATCGCCGACGCTGCGGCCTCCGCCCTGGCCCGCGCCCGCGCGGCCGCGGCGGAGAAGGGTCTCCGTCCGGGCATGAAGCCGAAGAAGCGCCGCCGCCCCATCGGCCACGCCCCGGTGTTGTCCGGCTCCTCCCGCGACGGGCGCGACCCCTCGCTGCTCGGAGACCAGCTCGACCGCCTGCTCCTCGACCGCGGCTGGAAGGTCGACGTCGCCGTCGGCTCGGTGATGGGTCGCTGGCCCGAGATCGTCGGACCCGACATAGCGGCGCACGTCGAGCCGCTGAGCTTCGTCGACGGCGTGCTCTCCGTGCGCGCCGACTCGACGGCGTGGGCGACTCAGATGCGCCTCCTCTCCTCGTCGCTGCTGGCCCGGATCGACGAGGAGATCGGCGCAGGGGCGGTCAGCGAGCTGAAGGTCGCCGGACCGAGCGCGCCGTCGTGGAACCGCGGCACCCGGCGCTCCCCCGACTCACGGGGCCCGCGCGACACGTACGGCTGACCAGCCGCGGGCGACGGTGCCCAGTCGACGCCAGCGCGCGGGTGTCGGTGTTGCGACGCACACTGTCGTCATGACCTCGACGCAGCCCTCCACCGACAGCCGGATGCCACACTGCGCCATCGTGCCGCCCTACATCCTCGAGGCGCTGGCTGCCAGCGACGAGCCGACCCTCGCGGCCCACGCCCGCAGCGCCCTGCGCCACGACGAGCAGCTGCGTGCCGCGCGCCGCACGCCCACGGCGCGGCCCGCGGGCCGCCGCGCCCCTCGTCGGAGCGACGTGGGCGAGGCACACGGCACCGGTCCGCACCGCACGATCGCCGACGCCAAGGGCACCCAGACGACGCCGGGCACGACGGTACGCATCGAAGGGCAGGCGCCCAGCGCCGACCAGAGCGTCAACGAGGCCTACGACGGGCTCGGCGCGACCTGGCAGCTGTGGTCGACCGCCTACGACCGCGACTCGCTCGACGGCAAGGGGATGCCGCTGCTCGCGAGCGTCCACTACGGCCGCAACTACGACAACGCCTTCTGGGACGGGTCGCAGATGGTGTTCGGCGACGGCGACGGCGTGATCTTCGAGCGGTTCACCAAGAGCATCGACGTCATCGGCCACGAGCTCGCGCACGGCGTCACCGAGCACACCGCCGGCCTGCTCTACCAGGGGCAGTCGGGGGCCCTCAACGAGTCGGTCTCCGACGTCTTCGGCGTGCTCGTCAAGCAGCGCGCGCTGGGGCAGAGCGCGGCCGAGGCCGACTGGCTCGTCGGCGCCGACCTGCTCAACGCGTCCGTCAAGGGCCGCGCGCTGCGGGACATGCGCAACCCCGGCACCGCCTACGACGACCCGCGCCTCGGCAAGGACCCTCAGCCGGCCGACATGGCTCACTTCGTCGACACCCAGGACGACAACGGCGGCGTCCACATCAACTCCGGCATCCCCAACCGCGCCTTCGTGCTCGCGGCCGAGGCGATCGGCGGCAACGCGTGGGACGGCGCCGGCGCGATCTGGTATGCCGTGCTGTCGGGTGACGGCATCAAGGCCGACTGCGACTTCGCGACGTTCGCCGGCCTGACGGTGGCCGCGGCAGGCACGGCGCACGGCGAGGGCTCCTCCCAGCAGGCGGCGGTGCGCTCGGCCTGGGAGCAGGTCGGGGTGATCACAGCCGGTGCGTCGTCCTCGTCCTCGCCAGGGAGCGCGAACGGGCGCGCATCGGCGTCGGGCAGCGAGCCGGGCACGGACGCCCAGGTTCTGCTGCGGCGCAGCGGCGGCTTCGCGGGTCTGGTGCGGGAGCGGCGGATGGCCCTCGGTGAGCTGCCCGAGCGCGACGCGAAGGACTGGCAGCACCTGCTCTCCGCCCCGACCCTGCAGCGCATCGCAGCCTCGACCGAACGCACGCACCCCGACGCGTACATCTACGTGGTCGTGTGTGACGAGGCTGGCTGCGATGTCACGCTCCAGGAGCCGCACCTGCCCGAGGCGATCCACTCCCTCTTCGAGCGCACCCTCGCCGACGACTGACCCGCTCCCGCACCGGCCAGCCTTTCGACATGCTCAGTTGACCGAGAGGAAGTAGGGGTCGTCTCCCTCGGGGATGTCCGGGTTGTCGCGCGCGTGGTCCGGTTCAACCACCTCGCAGGATCCGTCGAGCGCGCACACCTGGAGGTTGCGCTCGCCGGTTGCACTCCCAACCTGGACCGTGAGGCGGTCGTCGGCGCCCATCCGGTAGGTGACGGGCCAACCACCTCCTCCGTTCACGTCGCCCGACCCTTCGAGCACGATCGACGCATCGCTTGTGCGGATCACGACCAGACCTCCGTAACGGAAGGTGCCGTCCGGGTTCAGCTGCGACGTGGGGAGGCCGTCGGAGTACCCCGTGGCGAGCAGGTAGTCGCCGTTCGTCGAGAAGGAGCGGAAGACCAGCGGACCGCAGAGTCGCCAGATCGCCCGGCCCGAGCCAAGCTCCCGCAGCTCCTTGCAGGACTGGTCTGATCCCGGCTTCTGCTCCACGGGGACGAGGGCGGTCCCGCGGGAGGCGTTGACGAGCTGGAGAGGGCCGTCCACACGGCGGCGGGTGCCCGTGGATACGTCCCAAGCGACGGAGTCCCCGGTCGATCCGCGGTTCGCGTAGACGACGGATCCGACGATGCCGATTGCCTCGTAGCCGGGAGAGTCGGCGTCCGAGACTCCGTCAGGGGTGCAGTCGCAGGTCTTGGCCGAAAGCGTGCGCACGAGAGCACCGGAGGAGTCGTAGGCGCGGAGCGTGCCGCGGTCCTGAAGGACGAAGAGCCTGCCGTCGTCAGCGACCGTGGCGGTACCGACGAGAGGGACTTCTGGACCGAAGCCCGCGCCGGTGGAGTCCACGAGGAGCGTGGACATCGTCTGCTCGCCGGACATGAGCCAGCGACCGCCGGCCAGCCGGGCCAGCGTGCCGCGCTGGCCCTTGCTCTGGATGAGGATCTGTTGGGAGCCGTCATGGATGGTGCGACCGACGAAATACGGGACCGTTGTCGTCCCGGTGACGCCACCTTCTGCCGGGCGCAGGGTCACCGGCGCGGGTGAGCCGTCCGCCGTGATGGTCGGGATGGCCGTCGGGGTGGGGCTCGGCTGCTTCGTCGGTGACGAGGGCCGGTCCGTCGGCGCGGTCGTGGACTGCGACGGGCCGACCGGCAGCGGGCGGTCACCCGTCGGGCGCGTTGCCCCCCATCCGACAGGGACCGCCACCGCGAGCACGAGGCCGGCGCCGAGGGCGGTCGCGCCGATCTGGCGCCGCCGGTTGGAGCGGTCGCGGGCGATGGCGCGGGCGGCGAGGTCGCCGACGACGCGTACGCCCTGGCCGCGCTCGTCGAGCACCTGCTTGAGACCGGGGTCGAAGGTGTTCATGCCGTGGCCTCGCTCATCCTCGTGCGCAGCGCGGAGATCGCGCGGCTGGTGTGGCTCTTGACCGTGCCGACGGAGCAGCCGAGGATCTCGGCGGTCTGCGCCTCGGTGAGGCCCTCGTAGTAGCGCAGCACGATGGCCGCCCGCTGCTGAGTCGGCAGGCTGCGGACGTGGCACCACAGGTCCATCGAGGCCGCCCGGTCGAGCCCCGGTGCGGCCGGTGGGTCAAGCACCTCGAGCACGTGGCTGCTCGGTGACTCGTGACGGCGCAGCAGCCCGCGCCACCGCGAGTTGTTCTCGTTGACCATGATCCGGCGCACGTACGCATCGGGCAGCTCGGCGGCCCGGACGCGGTCCCAGTGCCGGTAGATCTTGGCGAGCGCGTTCTGCAGCAGGTCCTCGGCGGCGTCGCGCTCCCCCGCCAGCAGGTACGCGAGGCGGGCGAGCGACTGCTCGCGCGCCCTGACGTATGCCGTGAAGTCGGCTATCCGCTCGGCGTCCTCCATGCGGCGTGTCCCCTGTTCGCTCCCTGTCCCGGCAGGTGCCGGCACCCATCCAGACCGGCCGGCGCCCGGGAAGGTTGTCCACGCATTCTGACGAGGTGCGGGCCATCGTCCAGCGGGCACGCCGACCGCCACCAGCGGCCGCCGGGCGCCAGGCGGACGGCTGTGGACAACGTCGCTCGAGAGGTCCGCGACCGGGAAGAATGGGAAGTGGACCCCGCTCGGATGGGACGGCCCTTGCGCCGACGAGTGAAGGCGCCTGAGGCGCGCTGGAGCCCCGGGACGTGATCCTCCCCTCGGAACCACGGGTTCGCGGGCCGGAAAGTGGCCGTTTCGGGCGTCTGAGGGCACGGTTTCACCGCCGGGACCGGTAGACTGGAGCGGTTGCGGCTCGACGTCCACGTCGGGCCGCCCGTATGAGGTCTGACCACCAAGGAGAGACGTGTCCGACGCCGACGAGCCGACCACCCCCAGCAGCGCCCCCCGTTCCACCGGACCCGACTCCGTGTCAGCACCCGACACCCCCACCACCGACATCCCGGCCAGCGACACGCCCGTCCCCGATGCAGCCGTCGTCGACGCATCCGTCTCGGACGGCACCATCTCGGGCGACGCGGTCTCCGAGGCCCCAGTCTCGGACACAGTCTCACCGGCCCTTGCTGCCACCGACTCCGCGGCCGCGCCGGCCGACCTGCGCCCCAACGGCGTCGACTACGACGCCAGCCAGATCACCGTGCTCGAGGGGCTCGAGGCCGTGCGCAAGCGCCCCGGCATGTACATCGGCTCCACGGGCCCTCGCGGCCTGCACCACCTCGTCTACGAGATCGTCGACAACGCGGTCGACGAGGCGCTGGCCGGCTACGCCGACACGATCGACGTGACGCTGCTGGCCGACGGTGGCGTCCGCGTCAAGGACAACGGCCGCGGGATCCCCACCGACATCCACCCGGTGGAGAAGATCAGCGCCGTCGAGCTCGTGCTCACCCAGCTGCACGCCGGTGGCAAGTTCGGTGGCGGCGGTTACAAGGTGTCCGGCGGCCTGCACGGCGTCGGCAGCTCGGTCGTCAACGCCCTGTCCAAGCGCCTGAAGGCAGCGGTCCGCCAGAAGGGCCACGTCTTCCGGATGAGCTTCACCGACGGGGTGCCCGACGGTCCCCTGGAGCAGCAGGAGGCGACCGACGAGACCGGCACCACGATCACGTTCTGGGCCAACGACGAGATCTTCGAGACGGTCGACTACGACTTCGAGACGCTGCGCGCCCGGTTCCAGCAGATGGCCTTCCTCAACAAGGGCCTGACGATCAACCTCGTCGACGAGCGGGTCGCCCCGGCCGAGGGCACGGCCGACGACGTCGACCTCGACGACATCGACTCGGACCTCACCGAGGTCGAGCACGACGAGGACGACGGCGAGCAGGCGCAGGGCAGCGCGGAGGCCGGCGACAAGAAGACCGTCACGGCCAAGAAGATCAGCTACTGCTACGACAACGGCCTGATCGACTACGTCAACCACCTCAACAGCTCCAAGCGCAGCGAGCCGGTGCACCCCGAGGTGATCAGCATCGAGGTCGAGGACGAGGCCAAGTCGCTCAGCCTCGAGCTGGCGATGCAGTGGACCAACGCGTACAGCGAGTCGGTGCACACCTACGCCAACGCGATCAACACCCACGAGGGCGGCACGCACGAGGAGGGCTTCCGCGCGGCGATGACCAAGCTCGTCAACGAGTTCGCGCGCAAGCAGAACCTCCTGAAGGAGAAGGACGAGAACCTCACGGGCGACGACATCCGCGAGGGCCTGACAGCCGTCATCTCGGTCAAGCTCGCCGAGCCGCAGTTCGAGGGGCAGACCAAGACCAAGCTCGGCAACTCCGAGGTCAAGGGCTTCGTGCAGCGGGCCATGACCGACGAGTTCGGTCACTGGCTCGAGGCGCACCCGGGTGAGGGCAAGGACATCGTCCGCAAGTCGGTGCAGGCCGCGGCCGCCCGCATGGCGGCCCGCAAGGCCCGCGAGGCCACCCGCCGCAAGGGCCTGCTCGAGTCGGGCGGCCTGCCGGGCAAGCTCAAGGACTGCCAGAGCAAGGACCCCAGCATCTCCGAGGTCTTCATCGTCGAGGGCGACAGCGCCGGCGGCTCGGCCACCCAGGCCCGCGACCCGCACACGCAGGCCATCCTCCCGATCCGCGGCAAGATCCTCAACGTCGAGAAGGCGCGCATCGACAAGATCCTCGCCAACAACGAGGTCCAGGCGCTCATCTCCGCCTTCGGCACCGGTATCGGCGAGGACTTCGACATCGCGAAGGCGCGCTACCACAAGATCGTGCTGATGGCCGATGCCGACGTCGACGGCATGCACATCCGCACGCTGCTGCTGACGCTGCTCTTCCGCTTCATGCGCCCGCTCATCGAGGCCGGCTACGTCTACCTCGCGCAGCCGCCGCTCTTCCGCCTGCGGTGGAGCAACGCCGACCACCAGTTCGCCTACAGCGACCGGGAGCGCGACGGCCTGCGCATCCTCGGTGAGGGCAAGGGCTGGCGCCTGCCCAAGGACAACCCGATCCAGCGCTACAAGGGCCTCGGCGAGATGAACTACCAGGAGCTCGGCGAGACGACGATGGACGCCAACACCCGCACGCTGCTGCAGGTGACGCTCGACGACGCCGCCAAGGCCGACGAGGTCTTCGCCGTCCTCATGGGTGAGGACGTCGAGTCCCGGCGCTCCTTCATCCAGAAGAACGCGCGCGACGTGAAGTTCCTCGACATCTAGCCCACCGCCGGCGTATGCCGTGTGGCCGCCCCCGCTGGAACGTGACGTTCCACGTGAAACGGGCGAGACGGCATACGCCATCGGCGGTGACCCACGAACCTGTTCGAATGTGACTGAGAGACAAAGGGATCTGACGTGAGCGACGACCTGCCTCCCAACGACGGAGACGACGTCAACGAGACGCCCGACGAGAGCATCGACGACATCCTCGGCCCCGACCCGGAGTCCCTGGACCCCGAGGCCGACGCCGACGACGAAGGCGACCCGGACGCCAGCGCGGTGGTCATTCCGGCCGACATCGGCCAGCACGACCGGGTCGAGCCGATCGACCTCAACACCGAGATGCAGCGCAGCTACATCGAGTACGCCATGTCGGTCATCGTCAGCCGCGCCCTGCCCGACGTGCGCGACGGGCTCAAGCCGGTGCACCGGCGCATCGTCTACGCGATGTACGACGGCGGCTACCGCCCCGACCGCGGCTACAACAAGTGCGCGCGTGTCGTCGGCGACGTCATGGGCCACTACCACCCGCACGGCGACTCGGCGATCTACGACGCCCTCGTGCGCCTCGTGCAGGACTGGTCGCTGCGCTACCCGCTCGTCGACGGGCAGGGCAACTTCGGCTCCCGCGGCAACGACGGCGCCGCGGCCCCGCGATACACCGAGTGCCGGATGGCCTCGATCGCGATGGAGATGGTCCGCGACATCGAGCAGGACACCGTCGACTTCGTCCCGAACTACGACGGCAAGACGATGCAGCCGTCCGTGCTGCCCAGCCGCTTCCCCAACCTGCTCGTCAACGGCTCCGCCGGCATCGCCGTCGGCATGGCCACGCAGATCCCCGCGCACAACCTGCGTGAGGTCGCGGCCGGCGCGCAGTACTACCTCGACCACCCGGACATCTCCCGCGAGGAGCTCCTCGAGGCGCTGCTCGGCATCATCAAGGGCCCCGACTTCCCGACCGGCGCCCTGATCATGGGGCACAAGGGCATCGAGGAGGCCTACCGCACGGGTCGCGGCTCGATCATCATGCGAGCGGTCGTCGAGGTCGAGGAGATCCAGAACCGCCAGTGCCTCGTCGTCACCGAGCTGCCCTACCAGGTCAACCCGGACATGCTGGCGCTGAAGATCGCCGACCTCGTCAAGGACGGCAAGATCTCCGGCATCGCCGACATCCGTGACGAGACCTCGGGCCGCACGGGGCAGCGCCTCGTCATCGTGCTCAAGCGCGACGCCGTCGCGAAGGTGGTGCTCAACAACCTCTACAAGCACACCCAGCTGCAGACGACCTTCGGCGCCAACATGCTCGCCCTCGTCGACGAGGTGCCGCGCACGCTGCCGCTCGACGGCTTCATCCGGCACTGGGTCGACCACCAGGTCGAGGTCATCGTCCGCCGCACGCAGTTCCGGCTCAACAAGGCCGAGGCCGACATCCACATCCTGCGCGGGCTGCTCAAGGCGCTCGACCGCCTCGACGACGTCATCGCCCTCATCCGCGGCTCGCGCACGGTCGAGATCGCCCGCGAGGGCCTCATCGAGCTGCTCGAGATCGACGAGATCCAGGCCAACGCGATCCTCAACATGCAGCTGCGCCGCCTGGCCGCCCTCGAGCGCGAGAAGCTCATCGAGGCGCACGACGAGCTGCAGGCGCTCATCGACGAGTACACCGCGATCCTCGCCTCGCCCGTACGCCAGCGCGAGATCATCAGCGAGGAGCTGGCCGGGATCGTCGAGCGCTACGGCGACGAGCGCCGCACGACGATCGTGCCCTTCGACGGCGACATGTCGATGGAGGACCTCATCCCCGAGGAGGACGTCGTCGTCACGATCACCCGTGGCGGCTACGCCAAGCGCACCCGCGTCGACCAGTACCGCTCGCAGAAGCGCGGCGGCAAGGGTGTGCGGGGCGCGACCCTGCGCGGCGAGGACGTCGTCGAGCACTTCTTCACCACGACGACCCACCACTGGCTGCTCTTCTTCACCAACCTCGGCCGGGTCTACCGCGCGAAGGCCTACGAGCTGCCCGAGGGCTCACGGGACAGCAAGGGCCAGCACGTGGCCAACCTGCTCGCCTTCCAGCCCGGCGAGCAGATCGCCCAGGTCCTCGCCGTCCGTGACTACGCCAAGGCCGACTACCTGGTCCTCGCGACCCGCGCCGGCCTGGTGAAGAAGACCCGCCTGGCCGACTACGACTCCAACCGCTCCGGCGGCCTCATCGCGATCAACCTGCGCGAGGGTGACGAGCTCGTCGGCGCCGGGCTCGCATCCAACCGCGACGACCTGCTGCTCGTCTCGCGCAAGGGACAGTCGGTGCGATTCACGGCCACCGACGAGGCGCTGCGTCCGATGGGCCGCTCGACCTCCGGCGTCACGGGCATGAAGTTCCGCGACGGCGACGACCTGCTCGCCATGTCGGTCGTCGAGGAGGGCGAGAGCCCCGACGTCTTCGTCGTCTTCGAGAACGGCCTGGCCAAGCGCACCCCCGTGTCGGAGTACCGCCTCCAGGGCCGCGGCGGACTCGGCATCCAGGTGGCCAAGCTCTCGGAGAAGGGCGGAGACCTCGTCGGGGCCCTGACGGTGATCGACACCGACGAGGTGATGGTCGTCATGGAGAAGGGCAAGATCGTGCGCTCCAAGGTCGAGGAGGTGCGCCACACCGGTCGCTCGACGCAGGGCGTGAAGTTCGCGACCCCCGACAAGGGCGACTCGATCGTCGCCGTTGCCCGTAACGCCGAGTCCGAGATCGCCGTGGCCGAGATCGAGGAGGGCAACCCCGTCGACCAGCCATCCGGCACGGGAGCGCCGGCTGCGGTACCGGCTGCCGATGGCGTACCGTCAGAGCAGACGTCGGGCGACGAGGCGAGCTCGTCGGAGACCGACAACGGAGGTGACGAATGAGCGCGACCAGCCCCGAGGGATCGCTGAGCCGCTCCGGTACGTCGACGCGGACGGGCACGCAGTCCGAACGCTCGGACGACACCGGCTCCTACTACGCCTCGAGCGGGTCCGGCAGCACGTCCGGTGCCTCTGGTGCCTCGAGCCCCGACCAGGGCACCCCGCTCTCCCGCGGAGCCGTCACCAACCGCACCGCTCCCACCCAGCGCGTCGGCTCGGCCCAGTCCGGTGCCGGCACGGGGCCGACCGCCTCGACGGGGGCGTCGGCTCCCTCGACAGGCGCCGGTGCCCGCACCGGCACCGCCCCCCGCAAGCACAAGGGCCCGCGCCGCGTGCGCCTCGCCGTCGCCAGGGTCGACCCCTGGTCGGTGATGAAGATGAGCTTCCTGCTCTCGGTCGCCATCGGCATCGCCGGCGTCATCCTCACCGCCGTGCTGTGGATGATCCTGTCGACGATGAACGTCTTCACCGACGTCGAGGGCGTGCTGCAGTCGCTGCAGACCACGACCTCCGACCCGTTCTCGATCAAGGACTACGTCGGCTTCGGCCGCGTCGTGTCCCTCTCGATCGTCATCGGCGTCATCGACGTCATCCTCATGACCGCCATCGCGACGGTCATGGCCTTCCTCTACAACATCTGCTCGGCCCTCGTCGGCGGCGTGCAGCTGACGCTCACCGACGACTGAGACGGCCACACGGCATACGCAAAACGGTCTCCGCCCTGACGGGCGGGGGCCGTTTTGTAGGTTGCCGGGGCCATCGGGTAACGTTTCCCCTCGCGTCCGGTCGTCATCTCTGACGGGGTGGATCGGTCGCGCGAAGGTGACGATGGGCCTATAGCTCAGACGGTTAGAGCGCTTCCCTGATAAGGAAGAGGTCGGAGGTTCAAGTCCTCCTAGGCCCACCATCACCGCCACCACGGAGAGGATCCCTCGCATGCTGAAGCGTCTCGCGCTCGTCGCTGGCGCCGCCGCCGGCCTCGTCTTCCTTCGCAAGAAGGCTAAGCAGCAGCAAGCTGAGCAGGACCTCTGGACCCAGGCGACGGACGACGTGCACGCACCGGTCACCCCCACTCCGGGGCCCGCCGCAGCATCCGAGGGCTCCACGCCGGCCTGAGGCCGCTCTCCCCACTCGGGGCCATGGCGCAATTGGTAGCGCACCTGCTTTGCAAGCAGGGGGTTAGGGGTTCGAGTCCCCTTGGCTCCACCAGCACGACCTCGCCCGTCAGGGCGAGGTCGTCGTGCTTTCCGGGCCGCATGCCGCGTCGCAGCGACCGTGCGCATGGTCGGGCGCCTGGTCGTGCGCATCGTCGTGCGTTGGTGCGTCCCGCCGACAGCGCCGGGGCGATCTCGTGCCGGATCCCGCGGCGTAGTCGTCCAGCGGATGCACAGGCAATCCATGGGCCGCGACCTCTGGCGCAACTCGGGCACTGGTGCCATGCTCGGTGAGGCAGCAATCTCCGAGTCCCGTCCCGGAACTCGTGGCACGATCTGCGGGAGGGACCGGTTCTGGCGCGGTCGATGTGATGCAATCTTCATCGAGGCCCTCGCGCTTCCACCCAGACTGGGTCTAGAGTGGGGGAAGCGAAGGGTTGGGCACGCACGAACCGCGCCCAGCCCTTCTGCATGTGCTGGCTCGCACTGTCCCCCTGTCGGTGCGAGCCAGCTCAAGCAGAGAAGGACCCGGATGCCCATGGCACCCGGGTCCTTCTCTTTGTGCGCTCTTCGTGCGCTGTGTCAGCGGACGAGCGGCCCTCAGGTCGTGCTCTCGCCGTTCTCCTCGGCGAGGCGGGCCTTGGCCGAACCGCGTGGGGAGGACGTGCTCGAGGCGCCGTTGATCGTGCCGCCCTCGACGGCGTCGGAGCTGATCGCGTCGGAGTCGGGAGCCGGGTCGACGTCCGTGACCTGGCCGCCGGCGCTGGCCGGACCACCGGTCGACTCGCCGTCGCCCAGGGTGTCGGTCGCGTCGTCCATGGCCTCGCCGGACCGGTCCTTCGCGTCGGCTACGGCGGACTGGCCCTTGGAGGCCAGCTCGCCGGCCTTGTCCTTGGCCTTGCTCGCGACGTCGGCGACGACGTCCTTGACATGTCCCACCTGCCCGGCGGCCTTGTCCTTGAGCGTCGACGTCTCGGAGCCAGAGCCCGTGGATCCGGACCGCGAGTCGAGCGGGGTCGCCCACGGGTCGTCAGCCTGCTTGCGCCTACGGAACGCGGCGACGGCGGCGACGATCGCGGCGGTCAGGCCGATGGCGATGAGCCACCTGCCCCTGCCGCCACGCCTCTTGGCCACGGCGTCGCCCTTGAGCACGGCGTAGGCGTCCGAGGCGCGGTGGGTGCCGACGGCTGCGGTCTCCCGCGCCGAGGCCGTCGCCTGCTCGAGGTGCGGCGCAGCCGCCTCCCGGGCCTGCTCCGCGCTCGCGGCGAGAGCCGCCGCAGCGGTGGTGAGGGCCGCGCCCACCTTCGGCAGCACCGAGTCGACGAAGGTCGACTGCGCGGACTCGACCCTGGGGCGGGCACGGTCGGCGGCGTCGTGGAAAGCATCGCCGGCGGCCTCCTTCGCGGTGGCCGCCGTGGCGAGTAGCACGGGGCCTGCAGCTTCCTTGGCCGTGGTCAGCCGCTCGCGGGCCACGTCGGCCGCGTTCTGCAGCAGCGGTGTCGCCGTCTCGCGTGCCAGCAGGGCACGCTCCTTGGCAAGAGCGGCGGCCTCGGTGGCAGCAGCGGCGGCGCTGGCTCTGAGCTTGGCCGCCGTTTGTGCCTGCTCGACGGCAGCCTCGGTGCGGGACTGCTTGGTTTGGAACATACGTCCTCCTAGGTCCTTCGGTCCTTACCCATCCTGTCAATTCCGGCCACGCACCGTACGGACAACGGTCGTGCGTGGGCGGAGTCGTCTCCGACGCCGATCACGTATGCCGTGACGCCCCTGCGTTCAGCTCGTGGCGTCCTGCGGTCGGGGTGTCCGGTCCGTCCCGAAGTCGGCGTCCTCGGGTGTCGGCGCGTCGTGGTGTGCCGGGGCCACCGGCGGGTGGTCGAGCCCGAGAACGGTGTCCTCGAGCGCCGTCTCGGCGAGCGACTCCTGGGCCGGGACCGGTAGGTCACCCGAGGCGGCGTCGAAGCCGCTGTCGTCGATCGACGTCGGCGCGTCGATCGGGGACGGGGCCTCGAGCGGACTCGCCGACACCGGGGCCGGCGGCGAGTCGGGATCCGCCGGGAAGGGCTCCCGGTCGGTCACGTCAGCCGCGCCCGCGGCCGCCGCGGCACCGGTGGCGGTCGACGCGCCGGACGCGTGACCCTCGGCGACCTTGTCGACTCCCCGGCCCACCTGCTCCTTCACCTTGGCGAGCTTGTCGGCGTACTTGCCCTCGGTCTTCTCGTCGATCTTCGCCGTCGCCGTCTCGACGTAGCCGTCGATCTTCTCGCGGTTCTCGACCGTGAAGTCCCCGGCCTTCTCCCGCGCCTGCTTCGCAGCCTGCGCGGCCGCCTCCTGCAGCTCCTTGGCCTTGGTCTCGAGGCCGAGCTCCTCGGCCTTCTTCCTCAGCTTGTCCATGAACGACATCGGCACTCCGTCCTGCACCGGCTCGGCGCCGGCAGCTATCGGGTCGCGACCTCACGGTTGTGAGGCTGATCCTTCTCCTTGGCCAACGGTGGGTCCACCCCCAGCGTTCCGGATCCTGTGCCGCATACCCGTCCCGACGGCTTACGTACGCGGTCGTGCAAGGATTGGGCCCATGAAGGCAACCCTGCACACGAACCACGGTGACATCGTCATCGACCTCTTCGAGCACCAGGCACCGAAGACGGTGGAGAACTTCGTCGGTCTCGCAAAGGGCGAGAAGGAGTACAAGGACGACGCCGGGCGCACCAACCCGACCCCGTTCTACGACGGGCTGATCTTCCACCGCATCATCCCGAACTTCATGATCCAGGGCGGCTGCCCGATCGGTCAGGGCTTCGGCGGTCCGGGCTACGCGTTCGACGACGAGATCAGCCCCGACAAGGACTTCACCAAGCCCTACATCCTCGCCATGGCCAACGCCGGCAAGCGGATGGGCAAGGGCACCAACGGTTCCCAGTTCTTCATCACCACCGCGCCGACCACCTGGCTCCAGGGCAAGCACACGATCTTCGGCGAGGTCGCCGACCAGGCGTCCCGCGACGTCGTCGACAAGATCGGCACCGTGCCCACCGGCGCCAACGACAAGCCCGTCGAGGACGTCGTGATCAACTCCGTCACGATCCAGGACTGACGCAGCACCAGCACCATCGCCCACGGACGTGACCGGCAGGGGGAATCCCGTTGTCTGACAACCCGAGCAACGCGACCGGCGGCCAGCCGCCGCTCGAGCCGGGAGTGCCGCAGCCCGCTGCCGGTCCGTCCGTGTGCCCCCGCCACCCCGACCGGGAGGCCTACGTCCGCTGCCAGCGCTGCGGGCGTCCGGCGTGTCCCGAGTGCCAGCGCCCGGCCGCCGTGGGCATCCAGTGCGTCGACTGCGTACGCGACGCCGCCCGCACCGCGCCCAGCAGCCGCACCGTCTTCGGTGGCCGGGCGACCGCCGGCCCGCCGGTCGTCACCTACTCGATCATCGCCATCTGCGCCGTGGCCTACCTCGCGCAGCGGGTCAACCCCGGCGTCACCCAGGACTACGCGTTCGCGCCCTTCCTCGGCTGGACCGAGCCGTGGCGCTTCGTCACCGCCGCGTTCCTGCACTCGCCGGCGACGGTCTTCCACATCCTGCTCAACATGTTCGCCCTGTGGTCCCTGGGGCAGTACCTCGAGCCGATGCTCGGCCGGGCCCGGTTCGCCGCCCTCTACCTGATCAGCGGCATCGGCGGGCAGGTCGCCGTCACGCTCCTGGCCGGCTCCCCCACCATCGCCGGCGTGGCCGCCGGGCGCGACGACGCGTGGTTCGTGCCGGTCGTCGGTGCGTCCGGGGCGATCTTCGGGCTGTTCGGCGCACTGCTCGTGCTGAACCGGCACCTCGGCCGGTCCTCGACCGCCATGTACGCGACGATCGCCATCAACGCGGCCTTCGGCTTCCTCTACCCCGGGATCTCGTGGCAGGCCCACCTGGGCGGCCTCGTCACCGGTGTCGCCTGTGCCGGGGTCATCGTGCTGTTCCGGCACCAGAAGGTGCGCCACTTCGTGTGGGCCGGACTCGGCGCCGTGCTCGTCGTCCTGGTGGCCCTCGCCGTCGCCAAGTACCTCACCGTCCCCGAAGCCATCCGCGAGCTCAGCATCTTCCGCTGACGGGTCAGCCGACCCCGTGCAGCTGGCGGTCACGCGACTGGCACCCCGCCGCGCCCCAGGGTGCTCACGGCACACGCCAACGTGCGAGGGGCGCCGCGGACGCCTGCACGCGGAGTTGTCCACCGCCTGTGGACAAACCTGTGGATCGAGTTACACACGTGTCATTCATCCCCAGCTGGGGACAACCATGTGGATAACTTGCCCGTCCTGCTGTCGCGGTTGTGCACGGCGGTCATCCACAGCTGTGGACCCAAAAGCACGACGCCGGCTGTCCACAGGTGTGGACAGCCGGCGTCGGTGTGCCTGTGGGCCACTCGGCCTGCGGTTGGGCGCTCAGCGCCAGCGCATCGTCATGATGAAGCCGGCCATGAGGAGCACGAAGCCCACCCCGAGGTTCCACACCCCGATCGAGCCGATGGGGTACTTGTACTCGGTCACGTAGTAGACGACGATCCACAGCAGCCCGAGGACGAGCAGCGTGATGAAGACAGGCGCCCACCAGGTGGGGTTGGGCTCGGCGGCCTTGCTCGTGGGGGGCGGGGTGTACGCCGCCGCCTTGTGGTCGCGGCCTTTGGACTCGGGCACTGCGTTCTCCTTGCTCTGAGTTGAGGCAAGGGTAACCAACAACGCGCTCGCCGTCCTCGCACGACGGGTCGCTGCCGCCTGGCTCAGCTCGGTCCCTGCTCGGTGACGAGGCACAATGGTGGCGGCGCGGACGGTCCGCGTCAGCGAGGTCACCCGTGATGAAGGACGTCGAGCCGCCCGAGGCGGCGACGGACGCAGAGCCGGCCGCAGAGCCCGGCGACGCCGATGTGACCCCTGCGGCTGCCGCACCGGAGCAGCCGGAGTCGGAGCCGCGACCCCGGCCACGCATCTCGTGGCGCGTGCTCGTGCCGGTCGTGATGGCAGGCGCCGGCCTGATGTTCGCGATGAGCTTCCAGGCGGCCCGGGGCGGCGACCTCCGCGCCGACCGCGACCTGCCCCAGCTGATCATGGAGGGCGACGCGAGGGTCGCCCAGGACGCCAGCGCGCTCGACGGGCTGCAGAAGGAGGTCGAGGCGCTGACCCGGAACAACGCGCCGACCGACGACCACCTCTCCAGCCTCACCCGCGCCGCCGACGAGCTGGCGGCGCCGGCTGCCACCACCAAGGTCCGCGGCGCCGCGCTCGAGGTCGTGCTCGACGACGCGAAGCGCACCGCCGACTCGCTCCCCGACGGCTTCACCCCGGACGACATCGTCGTGCACCAGCAGGACGTCCAGGCCGTCGTCAACGCCCTGTGGGCCTCCGGCGCCGAGGCGATGACGATCCAGGACCAGCGGGTCATCTCCACGAGTGCCGTCCGCTGCGTCGGCAACACCCTGATCCTGCAGGGCCGCGTCTACGCGCCGCCCTACCGCATCACGGCGATCGGCGACCTCGACCGCCTGCAGCGGGGGCTGGATGCCGACCCGTCGGTCTCCATCTACAAGCAGTACGTCGACGCCGTCGGCCTCGGCTACGCCGTCCACACGCACAGCTCACTCGAGTTCCCGGCATACTCTGGGTCGGTCGACTTCCAGTACGCGTCGCCGATCCGCTGAGCCCGACCACTCCCATGAGGCCCGTATGACCCGCATCCTCGTCGTCGACAACTACGACAGCTTCGTCTACACGATCGTCGGCTACCTCGAGCAGCTCGGCGCCGACTGCACCGTCGTGCGCAACGATGCGGTTCCCGCCACCGAGGCAGCGGACTACGACGGCGTGCTCGTCTCGCCCGGCCCTGGAACCCCGGAGCTGGCCGGGATCTCGATGGATGTCATCCGCGAGTGCGCACGCCTCGCCAAGCCGATGTTCGGCGTCTGCCTGGGGCACCAGGCCCTCGGCGTCGTCGCCGGCGCCACGGTCGGCCGGGCCCCGGAGCTGCTGCACGGCAAGACCTCGGTCGTGCACCACGACGGCACCGGCGTGCTCGAGGGCCTGCCCGACCCGTTCACGGCCACGCGCTACCACTCGCTGACGATCGACCCGGCCACACTGCCCGACGACCTCGTCGCGACCGGACACACCGACTCCGGCCTCGTCATGGCCGTGCGCCACCGGGAGCTGCCGCTGCACGGCGTGCAGTTCCATCCCGAGAGCGTCCTGACCGAGGGCGGCCACCGGATGCTCGCGAACTTCCTGGCCATGTGCGGCGACGAGCACGCCGTGGCTCGCTCGGCGGGGCTCAGCCCGCTCGTCACCGCAGCGGTCTGACCGACCCTACCGACCCGACCAGCCGGGCCTGCCCGACCTACGGCGCCGGCGGCGTCGTCGCGGTCCCGGTGCCGGTCGAGCTCGGGGTGCCGGCGGTGGTGCTCGGCGGCGGCGGGGTGACGGTGACCGTGGACGGCTGCGGGCTCGGCGCGCGGGCCACCTTGACCGTGATGTCGGTGCCGAGCTTGACGACGTCGCCGGCCTTGTCCACCGACAGCACCTCGTCCGGGTTCTTGGTGGAGTCGACGGTCTCCTTGCGCGGGTTGAGGCCGGCGTTCTGCAGCGCGACGGCGGCGAGGGCCCAGTCCCGACCGTCGAGGTTGTCGGGCACCTTGACGTTGCCGGTGGCGTAGAAGATGCGGATCTTCGAGCCCTTGGCGACGACGGCCTGTGCGCCCGGATCGGTCTTCGTCACCTTGTTCTTGTCCTGGTCCGGGGTGTTCTCCTCCTGGAAGCCCGAGACGACGAAACCCTGCTTCTGCAGCTCCTCGCGCGCGGCGTCCTTGTCGAAGCCGGTGACGTCGGGGACGGTGACGGTGTCGGGACCGGACGAGACGACGTACTTCACGGTCGACTGCTCGGCGACGCTCACGCCGGACTTGGGGTCCTGGCTCACCACGTCGTCGACGGCAACGGTGCCGTTCGCGGCAGGCGAGCTCTCACCGCGCAGGCCGGCGGCTGCCAGGGTGCGCGCCGCGACGTCCTTGTTGAGACCCTCGATCGTCGGCACCGTGACCATCCGGACGGCGGGGGTCTGGTTGCCGAACCACTGCACGGCTCCCCACCCGACGAGCACGAGCACGGCGATGACGAGCGTGGTCACGAGCGCGGCCCGACCCCTGCCGGCCCTCTTCTCGCGGTCCTCCTCCTCGTCGTGGCCGACCGCCGGCATGCCGGCCGTGTCGTAGCGCTCACGCAGCGCGACCGGCTGCTGCACCGCGGTCGGGGTGCCCGGGGCGGCATACGCCTGCGGCAGTGTCTGCGTGGCGGCAGAGCCCACGGCGGCTGCGGTGCCGAGCGCACCGGCGCTGATCGGTCGGCCGAGGCGGACGTTCTCGAGGTCGTCGCGGAAGCTACGGGCGTCCTGGTAGCGGGCCTCGCGGTCCTTCGCCAGGGCGTGCAGGGTCACGGCGTCGAGATCGCCGCCGACGGCGTCGTTCCACACGCTCGGCGGCTGGGGCGGCTCACCCACGTGCTGGTAGGCGATGGCGACGGCGGAGTCACCCGTGAAGGGGGGACGCCCGGCCAGCAGCTCGAAGAGCAGGCAGCCTGTGGAGTACAGGTCGGAGCGCGCGTCGACGGTCTGCCCCTGCGCCTGCTCGGGCGAGAGGTACTGCGCCGTGCCGACGACCGACTGCGTCTGGGTCATCGTCGCGGCGGTGTCGGCGATCGCGCGGGCGATGCCGAAGTCCATCAGCTTGACGTGGCCGCTGCTCGTGATCATGACGTTGGCGGGCTTGATGTCGCGGTGGACGATGCCCATCCGGTGGCTGTACGCCAGAGCGTCGAGGATGCCCTCGGTGACCCGGATGGCCTCGGCGGGCTGGAGCTGCTGGTGCTCGATCAGCTTCTGGCGCAGCGTCTCGCCGTCGACGTACTCCATGACGATGTAGGGCAGCGTGGTGCGGGTGCCGTTGGGACCCTCGACCGCGCTGTCGTCCTCGCCGGAGTCGAAGATCGCGACGATGGACGGGTGGTTCAGCCCGGCTGCCGACTGTGCCTCGCGCCGGAAGCGCATGAGGAAGTTCGCGTCGCGCGCGAGGTCCGAGCGCAGCATCTTGATCGCGACCTGACGCCCGAGGCGGGTGTCGTGGCCGAGGTGAACATCGGCCATCCCGCCTCGGCCGATCAGCTCGCCGACCTCGTAGCGTCCGCCGAGGACACGGGGTGCGGTGGTCACGTCGTTGGCCTCTGATCGTTCGGGGGCTGGAACCTGGAGGGGTGCTGTGGCGCTCGGGTCGCGCGGCTCGCGCTGATCGGTCATCTCACTTCGCCTTGCCCTTCCCCTTGCCCTTGCGGGGGTGCGCGGGCTGCTTGGCGGTCGAGGAGGAGACCGTGCTCCTCGCAGTGGTCGTATGCGTCGTGCTGGCTCTCGTCGGCGGTGCCGTCGTCCGGTCGGCCGGGTGGGTCGTCGCGCTCGTCGTGCTGCTGGTGGCGTCGGCGGGAGTGGGCGCTGCGGTCGGGCTTGCGCCAGAGGTCCGTGCGGCACCTGACGTGGCCGTCGCCGCTCCGGCGGGGCCCGAAGCGGGGCTGTTCACGGCGCTCCCCAGGGCGAACCCGCTCCACGCGACGACGCCGACGGCCGGCACGACGAGCCAGCCCCACCGACGGGCGAGCGGGGTCGGTCGGCGGCGGGCCCGCTCGGGGACGAGCCGCGTCGCCGCGGAGGGACCGGACGCCGCGCCCGGAACCGTAGGGGTGGCCCCGGCGAGCGCGGTGGCGCCCTCGGCCCCAGCCGCCCGCGCCACGGCTCGCGCGTCGGAAGGGCGGTCTGCTGCCGACTTCGCCAGGCAGGCGTCGATGACCTGGCGCAGGTCGAGCGGCACCGTCGGTGACAGCTCGGGGGGTGGATCGGTGACCTGCGCGATGGCCGTGGCCACCGGGGTGCCCATGTCGAACGGCTTCTGGCCGGTGATCATCTCGTGCGCGATGACGCCGAGGGAGTAGATGTCGCTGGCCGGGGTCGCCGGCTCGCCCAGGGCCTGCTCCGGGCTGATGTAGTCCGGCGTGCCGAGCACCTCGCCGGTCAGCGTGTGGCCGGACCCGGCTCCGAGCCGGGCGATGCCGAAGTCGGTGAGCTTCGCCTGCCCCGAGGGGGTGACGAGGATGTTGGCGGGCTTGACGTCGCGGTGCACGACGCCGGCGTCGTGGGCGGCCGAGAGGGCCAGGGCCGCCTGGCCCAGCACCGAGCGCACCTGCTCGGACGGCATACCACCGTCGTGCTCGCGGATGATGTCGCCGAGCGTGCGCCCCGGCACGAGCTCCATGACGAGGTATGCCGTGCCGTCCTGCTCGCCGTAGTCGAAGACGGACGCGATGTTGGGGTGGTGCAGGGACGCGCTGCCGCGTGCTTCGTCGCGGAAGCGTTCGAGGAACGCGCCGTCGTCGGGTCCCTGGGAGCGCATCACCTTGACGGCCACCGGACGCTGCAGGACCTCGTCGGTGGCTTCCCAGACGTCCCCCATGCCGCCCGACGCGATGAGGTCGCCGAGCGTGTAGCGGCCGCCGAGCGCGGCTCCGGTCTCGAGGGTCATCGGTTCAGCACCGCCTCCATGACCTGGCGCGCGATGGGCGCGGCGACGCGGCCGCCGCCCACCTCGCTGCCGGTCACGCCGCCGTCCTCGACGACGACCGCGACGGCGACCTTGGGGTCGGTGGCCGGCGCGAACGAGATGAACCACGCGTGCGGCGGCTTGTCGGGGTCGTGCTGCGCCGTGCCCGTCTTGCCGGCGACCTCGACGCCGTTGATCTGCGCCCGGGCGCCGCTGCCGTTGTCGACGACCGAGACCATCATCTTGGTCAGCGTGGAGGCGGTCTGCGGCGAGACGGCCTGGGAGAGCTCGACGGGCTCGGGCGCCGAGTCGATGATGTCGAGGTTCGCGCTGCGCACCGACTGGATCAGGTAGGGCGTCATGACGCTGCCCTGGTTGGCGATGCCGGCGGCCACCATCGCCATCTGCAGCGGGGTCGTGCGCACGTCGTACTGCCCGATGGCGGCCTGGGCTGACTGCGGGGCGTTGAGGTCGGCAGGGACCGAGCTCGTCGAGACGCGCATCGGGATCTGCAGCGAGTCACCGAAGCCGAACTTGGCCGCCTGCGCGCGGATCTTCTCGCCGCCGAGCTCGAGGCCGAGCGAGCCGAAGGCGGTGTTGCACGAGATCTCCAGCGCGTGGATGAGCGTCGTCTTGTCGCCGGGTCCGCAGGCGCGGCCGTCCTCGTTGGGCAGGTTGGTCGGCGTCAGCGGCAGGTCGAGCGAGGGCGGCCCGGGCACCATGGAGTTCTCGCCGGTGACGACGCCGTTCTCCAGCGCGGCTGCCGCCGTGACGACCTTGAAGGTCGAGCCGGGCGGGTAGACCCCGTTGATGGTCCGGTTGAGGTAGGCCTTGTCCTTGTCGGTCGAGAGCGACTTCCAGGCCTTGGACGCCTTGCCCAGGTCGTGGCTCGAGAGCGGGTTGGGGTCGTAGGAGGGGTGACTGACCATGGCGAGGATCGCGCCGGTCTTGGGGTCGAGCGCAACGACGGCCCCCTTGCTGTCACCGAGGGCCTTGTCGGCCGCAGCCTGCGCCTTGGGGTCGATCGTCAGCTCGATCGTGGCGCCGGACGTCTTGCGCCCCGTGATGAGGTCGGTGACCCGCCGCACGAAGAGGGTGTCGGCGTCACCGGAGAGCAGGTCGTCGGCGGCGTGCTCGAGGCCGTAGGGAGCGCCCACGGAGTAGGAGTAGAAACCGGTGAGCTGGGCGTACAGCTCGTCCTGCGGGTAGCTGCGCAGGAAGCGGTACTGGTCCTGCACGGAGACCGACTTGGCGATCGCCTGCCCACCGACGATGATCGACCCGCGCTCGCGGGAATAGTTGTCCAGCAGGGTGCGCTTGTTGGTCGCCATGGCGCCGAGCGACTTCGCCTGGGTGAACTGCACGACCGTGGACGCGACGAGCAGGGCGGTGAAGAGCGCGGCGATGAGCACCGACAGGCGGCGGATCGGGGTGTTCACTGCAGCCTCACCACCTGGGTCACCTCGGCCGGTGCCGGCTCGTCGGCGGCCACCCCGACCGGCATCTCCGGCATGGGGCGACGCGCCTGGTCGGAGATGCGCAGCAGCAGCGCCATGATCACCCAGTTCGCGAGCAGCGACGAGCCGCCGAGCGACATGAAGGGCGTCGTCAGGCCGGTCAGCGGGATGACCCGCGTGACGCCGCCGATGACGATGAACAGCTGGAAGGCGACCGAGAAGGACAGGCCGATCGCGAGAAGCTTGCCGAAGCCGTCGCGCACGCCGAGGGCCGTGCGGATGCCGCGCTCGCAGAAGAGCAGATAGAGCACGATGATCGCGACCGAGCCGAAGAGGCCGAGCTCCTCACCGAGGCTGGGGAAGATGAAGTCGCTCTCGGCGAAGGCGGTCAGGTAGGGCCGCCCGGCGCCGAGGCCGGTGCCGGTGAGGCCGCCCGAGGCCATCCCCCAGAGGCCGTTGGCCAGCTGGTTGGACAGGTCGAGGCTCTCCTGCGAGAAGGGGTCGAGCCAGAGGTCGACGCGCTTCTGGAAGTGGGTGAAGGCCGAGAGGGCGAATGCCACCGCGGCGGCGAAGAGCAGCAGGCCGATGGCGATCCACGAGACGCGCTCGGTGGCGATGTAGAGCATCGCGACGAAGAGCCCGAAGAAGAGCAGCGCCGAGCCCAGGTCCTTCTCGAAGACGAGGACGAGCAGCGAGAGCACCCAGGCCACGAGGATCGGGCCGAGGTCACGCCCGCGCGGGAACGTGAAGCCGAGGACCTTCTTGCCCGCCAGGGAGAGCACGTCGCGGGTCTGCACGAGGTAGCCCGCGAAGAAGATGGCGAGGGCGAGCTTGGCGAACTCGCCGGGCTGGAAGTTCAGGGGGCCGACGGAGATCCAGATCTGCGAGCCGTTGATGGTGCGGCCGATGCCGGGCACGAGCGGCAGCAGGAGCAGCACGAAGCCGGCCGCCATGCTGACGTAGGTGTAGCGGCGCAGCAGGCGGTGGTCGCGCAGCGCGATGAGCACCGCGACGGCGAGGACCACGGCCAGCGTGGTCCAGATGAGCTGGCGGTACGCGTCGCCGTCGGTGCCGAGCTTGCCGCGGGCGAGGTCGAGGCGGTGGATCATCACGAGACCCAGCCCGTTGAGCACGGTGGTGATGGGCAGCAGGACGGGGTCGGCATACGCCGCCTTCCACCGCAGCACGAGGTGCACGATGAGCACGAGCACGGTGAAGCCGCCCGCGACGGGCAGCATGTTGGCCGGCACGGTGCCGTTGCGGTTGAGGTCGGTGCTGACCCAGGCGAGCAGCACGATGCCGATGGCCAGCAGCAGGAGCAGCAGCTCCGCGCCGCGGCGAGTGCGTGTGGTGAGCGGCTCGACGGTCGTGGTCACGCCACCACCTCCGCGGGCGGCGAGGGGTATGCCGCGTGCGAGGCGGCGCCCGCGCCGGACCCCGCTGCGGGCGGCGGGGTGGTCGGCGTGGTTCCGGCACCCGGCGTCGACGGTCGCGGCGCCGGAAGGGAGGGCGTCAGAGGGGGCGCCGTCGGGGTGGTCGCGGTGCCCGAGGGGGGCGTCGTGCCGGTGCCCGAGGGTGTCGGGACGGGGGTGCTGCCGCAGGGGGTCCCGGCGGCGGCGAGCTGTCGGCAGCGCAGGGCCTCGCCGCGCAGTGCCGTGACCTTGCCTTGCGCGTCGGCCAGGTCGCGCGCCGAGATGGTGCTGCCCACCGAGCCCTGGACGTCGGCGGGGAGGTCGGAGACCAGCACGTCGGTCTGCGACTCCACGTGCGAGAGCTTGACCGGGCCGAGGTCCTGGGCGACACCGCGGAAGATCGCGACGTGCCCGGCATCGGCCGCGACGAAGTACTGCTTCTGGGACCAGGCCCACGCGGCATACCCACCGCCCGTGAGGATCGCGGCGACCACGATCACGCCGAGGGTGCGCAGCAGGATCTTCGTGCGGCGGGAGCGGGTGCGGTCCTCGGCGAGCTCCAAGGAGTCGTCCTCAGGCTCGGCCCGGCCGGTGGCCTCCCGCGACAGTGCGGCGGCCTTCGCGGCGGGGCTCGTGGGGATGGCCCGGGTCGGGCTGCGCATACGCTTGCCGGCCGCGCCCACCACCTGCGGGACCGTCGTCGGCAGGTCGTCGCCGTCGGCGTCGACGACGTCGGCGACGATGACCGTCACGTTGTCGCGGGTGCTGGCCTTGAGCGCGACCTGGATGCAGCGGTCGGCCGCCTCGGCAGGGGTTCGCGCCTCGCGCAGGATCTCCTCGATGACGTCGCCGCCGACGAAGTCGGACAGCCCGTCGGAGCAGAGCAGGAAGCGGTCGCCGATCTTCGCCTCCCGCAGGGAGGTGTCCGGCTCGTCGTCGGGATGGCCCGTCATGACGCGCGTGACGACGGAGCGCTGGGGGTGCTGGCCGGCATCCTCCTTGGAGATGCGGCCCTCGTCGACGAGCTGCTGCACGAAGGAGTGGTCCTTCGTGATCTGCGAGAACGTGTCGCCGCGGAGCATGAAGGCCCGCGAGTCGCCGATGTGGGCCATCGCCAGCTTGTTGCCGGTGCGGAGCATGACGATCGTCGTGCTGCCCATGCCGGACAGGTCGGAGTTCTCGTGCATCGCCTTGGTGAGCCTGGCGTTGGCCGAGTGCAGTGCCTCCTCGAGGAGTGGGATGGCCTGGTCGGCGGTGACGTCCTCCTCGTCGAGCGGGGCCAGCTCGCCGACGATCATGGAGCTCGCGACGTCGCCTGCGGCGTGACCACCCATGCCGTCCGCGAGGACGAGCAGGTTGGGGCCGGCATACCCCGAGTCCTCGTTGCGGGACTTGGGTCCCAGCCCGAGGTCGGAGCGCGCGGCGTAGCGCAGGGCGATGGCCATCGGGTCAGCCTCGCAGTTCGAGGACGGTCTTGCCGATCCGCAGGGTGGTGCCGACCTCGACGGGGCGCGAGCCGTTGAGCCGCTCGCGGCCGATGAACGTGCCGTTCGTGGAGCCGAGGTCCTCGACGACCCAGCCGTCCCGGCCGGACGGGTCGGGGTAGATGCGGCAGTGGCGGCCCGAGGCGTAGTCGTCGTCGAGGACGAGCGCGCACTCGGGGTTGCGGCCGATGAGGACGCCGCCGCTGCGCAGCGGCAGCGACGTGCCGGTGAGCGGGCCCTCCGTGACGACGAGGGTGGTGGGGACGCCCTTGGCGCGGCCCCGACCCTTGCGTGCGGGGGACCCCTCTGCGGCGCCGACGCCCGGGGCGCCGGCGGCCGGGGTTCCGCCGGCCGGGGTCACCGGCGCTCGCCGCGCGCTGCGCGAGCGGTCGCGCTTCTCGGCCGCCTTGACTGCCTTGCGCTGGCTGCGGCGGCTCACGGCCGTGCCGTAGATGTCGGTGCGCAGCACGCCGACGACGCTGAAGATGAAGATCCACAGCAGCGCGAGGAGACCCAGCCGAAGCAGGGTCAGGGTGAGTTCACTCATGCGTCACCAGACGTCACGGAGGGCAGGTCGTGGGTCGTCATCGCGGTCACCGGCGTCCGGCCCGGAAGGTCGCGGACGTGCGGCCGATCGTGAGCCGGTCGCCGTCCTGCAGCCGCTGGCTCGAGATGCGCTCGCCGTTGACGAAGGTGCCGTTGGTGGAGTTGAGGTCGCGGATCGAGGTCACCAGGTGAGGACCGTCGGTGGTGACACGGATCTCGCTGTGCCGTCGCGAGACTCCGGGGTCGTCGATGACGATGTCGGCGCTCTCGTCGCGGCCGAGGGTGGTCAGGCTGCCCAGCAGGGGGTAGCGGTCGCCGGCGATGTCGAGCCACGGGCGCGCCGACGGGTTGGACCGCGGGACCGCACGCGGGACGGGCGCCTCGTCGACGGCCGTGCCGGTGCTGCTGTGCGGCGCCGGGGCCGCGACGTGCTCGCGGACGGGGTGCTCGCGGCCGGCCTGCTTGGCGGTGGCCGGGCGCACGCGGAAGACGCCGGTCTCGAGGCCCTCCCCCTCGACGAGCGCCACCTCGAGCGGACCGCCGGGCTGGTAGCCCTGCGAGTCGGCGTGCTCCTGGGCGGCCGCGACGAGGTCGTCCGACAGGTCCTCCTCGTAGTCGCCGAGCCGCTCGTAGTCGGTCTGGCTGAGCTCGATCGTGTAGAGGTTGGGGACCATGGACCGGCCGTGGCCCATCAGGGCCGCGCGGTCGTCCATGGCCCGGCGGATCGCCGAGGCGATCTCGACGGGCTGCACCTCGGACTTGAACGCCTTGGCGAAGGCGCCGTGGACAGCCCTGGCGAGACCGTGCTCGACACGGTTGATGATTCCCACGCCGTCTCCTCCTCCTTGGTAGCGCTCCTGTCGGGCGCTTCATCGTAACCGGGTCAGCCGCTCCAGCCCCGAACCGACAGCCGCGGCGGAGGCTCGGGGCGCCCCGCGCCGGGGTCGCTTCGGGCGCCTTCCGGCGGGTCAGCCGATTTGCCGTGTGCTGAGAGCATGGGAGGATTTCCCGGGGTCCGTGGCGGGCTCCCGCACGTGGTCGGCCAGCAAGGAGTGCTCGATGAGCAAGGACGAGACCGGTAGCACCGAGAACCAGGGCATCCCCGGCTTCTCGGCGAACAACTCCATCCCGGGTGGCTTCACGCTTCCCATTCCCATGGCGGGGTCCGGCGCGCCGGAGCCCGAGGAGACCGCGGCCGACCCTTGGAGCTCGACGTGGGACGACGCCTCGTGGTCGTCCCACGACACCGGTGCTGTGCCGCCGGTGGCCGGCCACAACGGCGCCGAGCCGTCCGGCTCGCACGGCACGACGAACGCGTGGACCGACTGGGAGCCGTCCGACCCCGGCCCCGCCGAGTGGTCGTCCACGACCACCGACGAGCCGGACGAGAAGTACACCGGCTGGACGCCCGCGGGCGCCACCCTCGAGGAGTACGCGTCCGGCACCGACTCCGAGCAGCCCGCCGCCACCGACCACGCGACGGACCACACGGCCCACTTCACGACCGACCACACCACTGCCGAGCGGGCGTATGCCGCCCGGCCGGCCGTGGACCCCGACGTCGCCGCCGCGGCCGCCGAGCTGGGCCGCGAGCCCGAGGACACGGCATACGACCTGACGCCCGTCTCGCGCACCGGCAGCTCCGACCGGCCGAGTGCCGAGGACCTCATCACCGCGCGCTCCAAGGGGCAGCGGCAGAAGGTCAAGGCCAACTCCGGTCTGCGCAAGGCCCTGGGCCTCGGCCCGAGCTCCAAGGAGCTGCTCGAGCGCGAGCGCATCGACCGCATCGCGCGCCCGCTCAACGGGCGCAAGACGATCATGGTCATCAACACCAAGGGCGGCGGCGGCAAGACGCTCGTCACGCTCATGCTCGCCAGCTACCTCGGGCGCTACCGTTCGGGCTCGGTCCTCGCCTGGGACAACAACGAGACCGAGGGCACGCTCGGCATGCGGGCGCCGTCGCAGAGCCACCACCGCACGGTCGTCGACCTGCTCGGCGCCCTGCCCAGCATCGCCAACGACCCCAACGCCGGCACGTCCGAGCTCGAGCACTGGGTGCGCGAGCAGCGGGGCATGTCGTTCGACGTGCTGGCGTCGGCCGACGACGACGAGGCGATGCGCATCATCGGTGAGCAGGAGTTCGAGGACCTCCACACGCAGCTCTCGCGCTTCTACCGGATGATCGTCGTCGACACCGGCAACAACCGCCTGTCGCCCAACTGGCTCGCCGCTGCCGCCCGCGCCGACATGCTCGTCTTCGCCACCTCTCTCAAGGACGACACGTCCGTGGTGGCGGCCAAGAACCTCGACGCGCTCGTGGCGATGGGCCGCGGTGACCTCGTGCGCAACGCGGTGTGCGTCATCTCGCACACCTCCGCGAAGAGCAACGACATCGGGGCGGGCGTGCACACCCGCGAGCACTTCGAGCAGTGGGTGCGGGCGGTCGTCGACATCCCCTACGACCCGATGCTCGCCCCGGGGCTGCACCTGGACCCGCTGAAGATCAGCCGCAAGACGCACGAGTCGTGCATGGAGATGGCGGCGGTCGTCGTCGACGGCCTCTGACCACCGAATGTGACCAACCGACTTCGACCGGCCGACTCCGACCCACGAGACGTGTGCGCCGGACGGGTCTGGCCACGGCACAGCCGACCGGGGTCGTGCTCGTCCCGTAGCGCGCCACACGGCATACGTTCTCGGTGCTCCGGGTGCCGGCGTGCCCCGGTTTGGCGATAGCGGGCCTGATACAGCACACTGTCTCCTTGTCACGCGCGAGTGGCGGAACGGCAGACGCGCTGGCTTCAGGTGCCAGTGTCCGAAAGGGCGTGGGGGTTCAAATCCCCCCTCGCGCACGCGTGTAGAGAAGGGCCCCGACCCATGTGGTCGGGGCCCTTCGTGCTGTATGGGGCCCACCCCAGCGCGCGTCCATGAAGCAGGCCGGATTCGGGAAGACGATCGAGCGCCAGCGAGGGAGAACTTTTCCTCCCTCGCGCTCGATGACGAAGGGCCCCCATGTTCACGGAACCGGGGCCCTGTTGCGCGTCAGGGCCGAGGGTTCGTGCGGGTCCAGCGGCGCTCGTCGCGGCGCCGGCCCATGCCGGCCGCGCACCGCGGGCACACGGCGGCGACCTCGTCGGCGTCCCGGCCGGTGGCGGGCTGCACGTCGAGCCAGTCGATGTGCGAGAAGCGCAGCAGTCGCGACCGATGCAACGACAGGCCGCACAGGGTCTGGTTGGTGCCGGGGTGCCACGCGTGCACCTCGCCGGCGGGCGCGCGGATGCCGTCGGGGTCGGTCCACGAACCGGTGGCCGCCACTGCTGCTCTCATGCCTACTCGCTACCCAGCCCGCCCGACGGAAAACGGAGGAACTGAGGTTGATGCAAGCCCGGAAATGGCGGGTATGTATGCGAGAGCCGCAACACCGGGGAGCGGTTCAGCAGAGCAGCCCGTGAAGTATCAACCGTTCCCACGGGTCCCGTAACATGACCGCTGACGAAGGCCCCTGAGATGTCAACTGACGTGCACCTTCAGTCCCGAGAGACAGAGGTGCCCCACCCATGAACCGCTTGCAGGAAGGGTTCGTGCTGGGCGAACGCTACCGGCTGGACAGCCGCATCGCCTCCGGCGGGATGGCCGACGTCTGGGCGGGCACCGACTCGGTGCTCAAGCGCGAGGTCGCCGTCAAGATCATGCGTCCCGACGTGGACCACGAGCGGCTATTCGCCCTGCGGTTCCGCGACGAGGCGGTCCACTCGGCCGCGCTGATGCACACCAACATCGCCACCGTCTTCGACTATGGCGAGGACGACGGCCTCGCCTTCCTCGTCATGGAGCTCGTCTCCGGGGAGCCGCTCTCGGCGATCCTCAACCACCGTGGCCCGCTCCCGGCGAGCGAGGTCCGCTCGATCATGGGCCAGGCGGCGCTCGCGCTGGGCGTCGCCCACGAGGCTCGGGTGGTCCACCGCGACATCAAGCCGGCCAACATCATGGTGCGCGAGGACGGGCTCGTGAAGCTCACCGACTTCGGCATCGCGCGGGCTCTCGACGCCTCCGGCCACACCCAGCACGGCGAGATGCTCGGGACCCCCAACTACATCAGTCCCGAGCAGGCCCTCGGCCACGCCGCCACCGGCGCCAGCGACCTCTACGCCCTCGGCGTCGTGGCCCACGAGATGCTCTCGGGCAGGCGGCCCTTCGACCGCGGCACGCCGATCGCGACGGCCCTCAGCCACGTCAACGAGCCGACTCCGCCGCTGCCCGACGACGTCCCGGAGGACCTGCGCGACCTCATCAACGAGTGCCTCGAGAAGGACCCCGAGAAGCGCCCGGCCAATGCCGCCGCGGTCGCGGTGCGCCTGGGTCTCGGCGACCAGGAGCTTCGCGGACTCGCGCTCGGCCTCGCCACCGCCATCAACGGCTCCCCCGCGGAGATGCTCGACGAGGTCGAGGAGCTCCACGGGGAGGTGCGCGACCCAGAGCGAGCCGAGGCCCACGCGGCTGCCCAGGCCCCTTCGCACGCCGCTTCGTACGCGGCTTCGGACGCCCAGCCGGAGTCCGCTCCCGAGGTCAGCCCTGTGGCCGACTCGGCTGCCGCTTCGCCGGCCATGTCGTCGGCTGAGTCGGAGGTCGACGCGGACGGGCTGGGCGCCACCCAGCGGATGCCGTCCGGCGTTCCCGACTGACGCCACCTGAAGCCGCCTTCCCCGTCGGGCAGGAGCGGTCACGGCTTCCAGCGCTCCTGCCACCGGGGGCCAACCCCACCTAGGCTGGCTGTATGGCGACTCTGCCGTTGTTCCCCCTCGGCACCGTGCTCATGCCCGGTGGCCGGCTACCGCTGCAGATCTTCGAGCCGCGCTACATCCAGCTGCTGCGTGACCTGCTCGACGGCCAGGACGAGCGCTCCCCCGTCTTCGGCGTGGTCGCCATCCGCGAGGGCTTCGAGGTCGGCGACGACGGCGTCCGCGCACTGCACCCGATCGGCTGCGGCGCCCTGCTGACCCAGGCCGCAGCCCTCGAGGGGGAGCGTTTCCTCGTCGTGTCCGAGGGCACCGACCGCTTCCGCATCGACGGCATCGACGAGAGCGCCGGCACGCCGTACACCACGGCGCGCATCACCTGGCTGACCGAGCCCGACGGCGACACGGCGACGATCATCGAGCTCGCGGCCCGCCTGCGTGCCGAGCTGGCCGCCTTCGCCGCCGCCGCGGGGACCGAGGCGGAGATCCCGGAGGACGACCGGGTGCTGGCGTATGCCGTGCCGGACTGTGTCGGTCTCGACGTGGCCGACCGCCAGCGCGTCCTGTCGAGCAGCGACACCGAGTCGCGCCTGCGGCTCGGCCTGCACCTGGTGCGGCGCGAGCACGAGTTCGCCTCCGCCCTCGGTGCGGTCGCCAAGCCCCCGATCCCGCCCTTCAGCCTCAACTGAGCGCCCAGCGCTAGGCTCACGGCTCCGTCCGTGTCGCACAGAAGCAGGGGACCCCTCTTGATCGACTTCCAGAACGCCAGCTACATCAAGCTCGGTCGAATCGAGTACGCCGAGGTCGCAGCACAGGTCGATCCGCTCCTGATCGAGGGCGAGCAGGGTTACCTCGCCTTCAAGGGGATGCGGGACTACATCGTCTTCACGAGCAAGCGCATCATCGCGGTCAACGTGCAGGGAATCACGGGGAAGAAGAAGGACTTCACGTCCCTGCCCTACGTCAAGGTCCAGGCCTTCTCGCTCGAGACCGCCGGAACCTTCGATCTCGACGCTGAGCTCGAGCTGTGGTTCTCAGGTCTGGGCAAGGTGAAGTTCGAGTTCAAGGGAAACACCGACGTGGCCTACCTCAACAAGCTGATCGCCCACCACGTTCTCTAACAACGGGCAGTGCGACGGAGCGGGCGGCATACGCCATCTCCGGCCGCAGCCGGCACCGGTCAGCGGAGCGTGTGGAGCACCTCGGCCGCGACGACCCACGTCGCGAGGGCACAGACGATGACGAAGGAGCCGTTCCAGAGCGTGCGGGGCAGGTGCGTCAGGGACGCAAGCACGCCCGGGTCGCTCCCTGGGCTCCGGTCGCGGATCACCGCGGACAGGTGGCGCCACGCGCCGACCAGGAGCACGACGCCCAACCCGACGAGCACCTGCGTCTGCAGCGCGTCGTCGCGCCACCACCACAGCGCGGCCGAGCCCGCGATCGCGACGACCATGACGACGGCGGTCAGCGCCGAGCGGACCCGCACCAGCGCGAGGAGCAGGACCAGCAGGCCAGCGGTGATGAGCGGCGCGGCCCAGCCCCGCTCGGCCGCCCACACCATCGCTGCACCGAGCAGCGCCGGCACGGGGTAGCCCGACCAGGCGGAGGCGACCCGGCCGGGGCCGCGCACGGGCCCCCGGGTCACGGCGTGCCCGGACATGTCGCCGCGCAGCACGAAGCCGGTGAACTGACGGCCCACCAGCACCCCGACGACCGCGTGCCCGAGCTCGTGCACGAGCGTGACGGCGAGGCGGACCACCCGCCAGAGCGGGTCGACGGCGACGATCACCAGCGCGGTGGCGAGCACGACGCCAAGCCGAGGCGCCGTCAGTGAGACGTCACCGACCGCGGACACCGCCCGGTCGCGCACCGCCTCGAACCACTCCACGAGGGCTGAATCTAGCCGAGGGACGTGTGGCCGGGCTGCGGGGGTGCCTGCGGGGGTGCATGGGCCGGCGCAGCGGTGGGTACGGCATACCCGGGCCACGCAGGTGCAGGGCCCGATGGGACGGAACGGGCAGTCAGGGGCACGATGCAGGTCAGGCGTCAGGGGTCCCTTCGTCGCGCGCGCGGACGCCACCGGGTCGTCGGGGCGCCCCGTCGTGGTCATCGCCTCTGGGTCGGCTTCGCGGTCATCGCCGTGCTGGCGGTGGCGCTCCCGATGTGGCTCTGGCAGGTGCGGCCCTTCGACTCCCGGCACGGCATCGGGGTGGACGCGCCATCAGCTGGCATCGGTGCCGCGCAGGCTCCCCTCGGTCGGCCGCCCTCGACGCCCGGTGGCCACGGCGGCTACACCTTCATGAAGCTGCAGCCCGACGGCGCCGACCCGGTCGCCTACGACCCCTGCCGGCCGATCCACTTCACGACGAGTCGCATCGGGCTGCCCGCGGGCGGCGACGCACTCGTGCGCGAGGCGGTCGCCGCGATGGCGCGGGCGAGCGGGCTGCGCTTCGTCGACGACGGGCTGACGGACGAGGCCCCGACCCCCGAGCGCGACCCCTACCAGCCGGACCGCTACGGCGACCGGTGGGCGCCCCTGTACATCGCCTTCGCCACCCCCGAGCAGATCCCGGGGTTGGCGGGCGGCGTCGTCGGGCTGGGCGGGAGCACCCCGCGGGCGGCGGCCGACGGCGTCCTCGTCTATGTCACCGGCTCCGTCTGGCTCGACGGGCAGGCCATGGACGACCTGCTGGGCGCCGGACGGCGCGACTCGGCCCGCGCCGTCGTCGAGCACGAGATCGGGCACGTGCTCGGGCTCGGGCACGTGTCCGACGCGACGCAGCTGATGTCCCAGACGGGCGGCACGGGCGCCGGACCCGCCGACGGCGACCGCCGCGGCCTCGCCATCCTCGGCCGCGGGGTGTGCCGGCCCGACCTGTGAGGCCACGTCCTCGTCGGGGCACCTGTGGGCGTATGCCGTCATTGGGCTCGCGTCGTGACCACCGTCGGCGTCGCTGACCTTCAACAGCATCGTCGCACCCGCGTCCCCTGGCCGGTAGCGTGCGGATCGCACCGTCTCGTCGAGACGCAGCCGCAGGAGGCGCCATGGAGCTCACCACCACGGTCAACGACGAGGCCCGGGTGATCGAGGTCGAGGGCACCCAGTCGGCGGTCGACGTGGTGCGGGACGGTCTGGGGCTGACCGGCACCAAGCTGGTCTGCGGCAGCGGGGTCTGCGGCGCCTGCACCATCCTCGTCGACGGTGAGCCGGTGCTCGGCTGCCTGACTCCGGCGACGCGGTTGCGCGGCGCCTGCGTGACGACCGTCGAGGGCCTGGCCGACGGGGACGAGCTCCACCCGGTGCAGCGGGCCTTCGCCCATCACGACGGGTTGCAGTGCGGCTACTGCACTCCCGGCTTCGTCGTCGACGCCGTGGCCTTCCACGACCGGTGGCGCGCCGAGCACCGGGGCCCCGGTGCGGACGGTGCGGTGGGCGGCCAGGCGCCGGAGGGACCCGACCGGGAGACGATCGCGCAGGCGCTCGCCGGGCACCTGTGCCGGTGCGGCTCCTACGAGGGGATCTACCGCGCCGTGGCTGCGGCCTGCCGGGGGGAGCACGACGCGGGTGCCGGCCAGGTGGAGCGCGTCGACGCGCCGGCCAAGCTGACCGGCGCCGCTGTCTACACGACCGATGTCGTCCTGCCCGGCATGCTGCACGCGGTGATCGTCCGCTCCGACGTGGCGGCCGGGATCGTGGGCCCGATCGCCTTCCCGGACGGCGCCATCGGAATCGATGTCCTGTCCGAGGACCGTCGCGTCCGCTGGGCGGGGCAGCCCGTGGCGGTGCTCGCCGCCGAGTGCGAGGCCGCCGCCCGCCGCGAGGCCAGGGAGCTCACGGTGCCGATCACGCCGCAGCCCTTCGTCCTCGACCCGGAGGCGGCCGTGCAGCCGTGGGCGCCGCTCGTCTACGCCACCCGGGCGGACCGCAAGCGGGCCCCGACCTCCGGTGAGGGCGGCTCGATGCCGGCCCCGTGGGACGGCAACCGCCACGGCCCCTCGAGGACGCCCTACCTCGGCACGCTTGCCAAGCGCCGCATCCGCTCGGCCCGCGAGGACGGCCGCCGCGGTCTGGTCGAGCTCGAGTTCCACACGGCCGCCCAGCTGCACACGGCCTTCGAGCCGCACGCCTGCGTCGCCGACTGGAGCGACCCGCAGCACCTGCGGGTGTGGCTCAGCACGCAGGGCGTCGAGGCGATGCGCCTGGAGATCGCCGAGCACTTCGAGCTCGACCCGAGCCAGGTGGAGGTATTCGCCGAGTACGTCGGCGGCGGCTTCGGCGCCAAGCTGGCCCTGACCATGGAGGCCATCGGCGCGATCTCCCTCAGCCGCCTGTCCCGTCGCCCCGTGCGCCTCGTCCTCGACCGTCACGAGGAGCTGACCGGCACCGGCAACCGTCCCGGCAGCGGCTCGCGGGTCTCGCTCCTCGTCGACGACGACGGCCAGGCGATCCGGGCCCTGACCGTCGACACCGACAGCCACGCCGGTGTCGCCACCGGCAACAGCGTCGCCGCGCTCGCGATGCTCGTCTACGACCGGACGCCACGCCTGGCGCGCGACGTCGACGTCGTCACGAACGCGCCTCCGGGAGCGCCTTTCCGCGGCCCCGGCGGCCCGACGATGGCCTGGGCGCTCGAGCAGACTGTCGACGAGGCGGCGCACCGCTTCGGCCGCGACCCCATCGAGCTGCGGGCGCAGTGGGACGGCAACCCCAAGCGCCAGGCTCTCTACCGGTGGGCCTCGGCCCTGCCGACGTGGCAGCAGCGCCCCGTGACCGGCAGCCAGACCGGGCGCCACCGCCGTGGCGTCGGCGTGGCCGCCGCCAACTGGATGTACTTCGTCGACCCCGACTGCGAGGTCGTCGTCTCCGTCGAGGGCGGTCGGCTGGTGGTGTCGACGGCGGTGCAGGACATGGGCACCGGCAGCCGAACCGTGCTCGCCCGCGCGGTGGCCGGCGTCTTCGGCGTCGACCCGACCTCGGTCGAGGTCCGCCTCGGCCACGCCCACAGCGGTGGGACGCACGGACCGGCGTCGGGCGGCAGCCGCACGACGGTCTCGCTGTGGTCGACGGCGGTCGAGGCAGCCACCAGCCTGCTCGCCCGCATCGGCGCGGACCTCGGCCGCGCGCCGGACGGAGCATCCGCCACGGCCAAGCGAGGCGGCGACCGGGGACTGCGCGCCGTGCCCGTCACGATGGGCGGCGTCCAGATAGGGCGCGGCTTCTCGGGGGCCGTCCACGTCACTGAGGTCGAGGTCGACACCCGCACCGGCACGACGCGCGTGCTCCGGGTCCACGGCGGCATCGCCGTCGGCCGCATCCACGCACCCGTCCTCGCCCGCAGCCAGTGCGAGGGATCGGTCATCCAGGGCATCGGCCTCGCGCTCTGGGAGAACCAGGTGCTCGACCCGCACACCGGGCTGACCCTGACGGCCAACCTCGAGGACTACCGCATCCCGCAGCTCGGCGACACCCCGGAGATCGACATCCACTTCCACGAGGAGGGCTGGGACCGCGTCCCGGGTGGCGGCGTCGGCCTTGGCGAGGTCGCCACCATCAGCCCGGCGGCCTCCGTCGGCAACGCCATCTTCAACGCTACCGGTTGGCGACCGCTGGCGCTTCCGGTGCGACCCGACCGGCTGCTCGAGGGCTTGCGGACTGAGGCCGCGCGATGAGCGGCCTCACGATCCTCACGGCTTACGACGAGCGGCCCTCGGGCACAGGGGACTTCGTCTACCGCGCGGGCGGCACCGACCTGCAGGAGCGGCTGCGGACGACCGGGGCGACTCCCCACGTCCTCGACCTCACCGGCGTGCCCGGCTTCGCCGGCATCGAGCGCACCGACGCCGGCACGGCCATCGGCGCCGGCACGACCGTGGCGACCCTCGCGCGTGACCTCGCAGCTGACTACCCGGCGCTCGCGCTGACCGCCGCTGGTCTGGCCACGCCGCAGGTGCGCGCCACTGCGACGATCGGCGGCAACCTGCTCCAGCGCACCCGCTGCTGGTACTTCCGCCACCCGCACACCACCTGTCTCAAGTCCGGGGGCGACAGCTGCCCGGCGCGCGAGGGGCGCCACCTCTACGGCGTCGCGTTCGACACGGCGCCGTGCGTCCACCCGCACCCGTCGTCCCTCGCGATGGCCCTGCTGGCGTATGCCGCCACCGTCGACACGACCCAGCGCGTCGGTCTAGCGGTGGGGGCCGTCCTCGGGGATGGGTCCGACCCGAGCCGTGACCACCTGCTCGCCGATGACGAGGTGCTGACCCGCGTCACGCTGCCGCCTCCCATTCACGGCGAGCGGGCGGCCTACTTCCGCTCGATCAGCCGCTTCGAGGCGGAGTGGCCGCTCGTCGAGGCGGTGTGCCGGGTGGTCCGGGACGACGCCGGGACGGTCACGTCGTGTGCGGTTGCGATCGGTGGTGTGGCGCCGGTTCCCCTGCGCCTCGACGCTGTCGAGGAACTTCTGTCGGGCACCGTGCTCGACGACGACACGGTCTCAGCGGCCGCCGTCGAGGCGACCCGTGGCGCGACACCGCTGCCGGAGACCGGCTACAAGGTCCAGCTCGTCGAGGCGACCGTGCGCGAGGTCCTCGAACGCGTGCGGTCCTGAGGCGAGGCGGCATGGCGAAGGAGCGGACGGTCGAGCGGTCGATGCTGGGCGCGTGGCTGCTCAAGTGCAACCCCGCCCTGTGGGACCTGCGCGGCCTGCTCGACTCCGGCGAGGGCCGGCTCACGTCGTGGGCGGTGCAGCCGGGCTACCGGGCCCGGCTCATCGCACCGGGTGACCCCCTCGTCTTCTGGGTGTCCGGTGACGGCCGCGACGGCCTCCACCGCGGCATCTGGGGCCTCGGGCACGCCACCGCCGAGGCCGAGCCGTGGGTCGAGACGAGCCGAGGACGGTGGCGCAGCTCGTCGCACCACGGCGTCAGGGCGCGCGTCGAGGTGGACGTGCGGCTGCTGGACGAGCCGGTGACCGACGAGGAGCTGCGGGCGGCCGGCGTCGACGGCCTGGAGGTGCAGCGGCAGCCGTTCATGTCGAACCCGTCGTTCGTCTCGCGCGACCAGCTCGTGGCACTGCGGGAGCTCCTGCCCGAATGGCCGTCCGCATGAGGGTCCTCGTGCTGTCGGACACGCACGCGCCTCGGCACTGGAAGGCCTGCCCACCCGCGCTGCTCCCTCACCTGTCGGCGGCCGACGTCATCCTGCACGCGGGCGACGTGTGCACCCCGGACGTCCTCGACCTGCTGGCCACGTTCGCGCCCGTGCACGTCGTCATGGGCAACAACGACGGGCCGGAGGTCGCCGAGTGGGGTGCGCCCGAGACGCTCGAGGTCGAGCTGGAGGGCGTGCGCATCGGGATGATCCATGACAGCGGGCAGCGCCAGGGGCGTACGGCCCGGATGCGGCGGCGCTTCCCGACCGCCGACCTCGTCGTCTTCGGCCACTCGCACATCCCGCTCGACGAGGCGGGCGACGGCCTGCGGATCCTCAACCCCGGGTCCCCGACCGACCGGCGGCGGCAACCGGCCGGCACCGTGGCGCTCCTCGACCTGCGCGACGGAGCGCTCATCGAGGCCCGCATCGAGCAGCTGCCGCGCTGAGCGAGCTCGGAGTCCCGGGCCTGCCGGGAGAAGTGGCTCCGCCTGCGCGTGACCGGCTCAGTGGGCGCCGAAGGTCTCCATCATGACCTGGCGCTCGCCGGCGGTGAGGTTGGTGGTGACGAGCTTGCTGTGCATCCCGTGGAAGCGCTCGCCCACCCGGTCCAGGTCGCCCTCCTCGGTGACGAGGAAGAGGGCCGAGGTTCCGGGCGTGAGCCCCGTGCGGATGGTCTTCAGCTGCTCCTTGGTGATCCCGGCGTCCTCGGTCATCTTGCTGATGGCGCCCAGGGACGCGCCGACGACACCGCCGATCACCGGGACGAAGAAGAGGGCGCCGATCAGCACTCCCCACAACGCGCCCCACCCCGTGCCGCGCCACTTCTCCTCGTTGCCGTGGATCGTCGTGGGATGCGACTCCCCCTCGGGCCACGTGACGATGGCGTGGTCGACGATCTTGAGGAAGCCCTCCGCCTGGCAGCCGTCGAGGACGGACTCGGCCTGTGCGGCGCCGCCGGTGCTGTCGAACTTCCATACCGTGAAGGCAGCCATGTGATGCTCCTCTGCGTGCGCCGCTGGTCGGTCGGCCGGCGCGCCTGGTCGAGTGGTGTTGTCAGGCCGCGCGCATCGACTGGCCCGTCCCAACCACGACTAGCCTGCCGCTGGTGGCCGCGGCGATCCTCCCCCTCAGAGAGTGAGGTGTGAGGTCACCAGCCCCAGGAGCCGGGGCCGCCCTTGAACGGCCCGACGACGCGGTCGGTGATCCAGCCGCCGTAGAAGCCGCCGTCCTGCGGCCGCACCTGCGCACCGTCGACGAAGCACCCGTCCACGAGCCCGGGCATGACAGCGACGTGACCGGCCAGGACGGCATACGTCGGCACGGGCTCGGGGTAGGTCCACGCGGCCCGCGCCGCGCGCCGGCCACCGCCGGCGAGGTCGTAGTAGGCCGCTTGCCCCTTCCACTCGCACACGCTGCTGCCCTCGACCGGGAGGAGGGCGCCCTCGACGAACGCGTCGAGCGGCAGGTAGTACGTCGGCGGGTGGCTCGTCTCGAGGACGCGCAGCGAGGAGGTGGTGCGGGCCACGACCTCGCTGCCGAGGTGCACCTCGACGAGCTCGTCGCTCGGATCGACGGCCGGCGGGCGCGGGTAGTCCCAGACCGACTCCTGGCCCGGGCCGGCAGGCAGCGGTACCGGGCGGCTCACCGGGCAACCGCGCAGATCTGCTCGAGGCCGGTCGCGAGCCGGTCGATGTCCTCGGCGTTCGTGTAGGGCGCCAGGCCCATCCGCAGTCCGCCGGCGGCGCCGAGGCCGAGGTGGTGGCTGCACTCCCAGGCGTAGAAGTGGCCGGCCGGGGCGTTGACGCCGCGCTCGGCGAGGCCCGCGCGCAGGTCCTGCGGGTCGTGGCCTTCGACAGTGACGAGCAGCGTCGGGGTGCGCCGCTTCGCGTTGCTGTATGCCGTGAGGCCGGGGATGGCGCGCAGCCGCTCCTCCAGCGTGGCGAGGAGTGCGTCCTCGTGCTCCTCGAGCGCGGCGAAGGAGGTGGCCAGGCGCTCGCGGCGCGGCTGCGAGGGGTCATTCAGCGCGAGGTCCGCGAGGAAGTCGACGGCGGCGGTCGTGCCGGCGAGCAGCTCGTAGGGCAGCGTGCCGAGCTCGAACCGCTCCGGCACGGCGTCGGACGACGGCACCAGCTTGGCGGGGTGCAGTGTCTCGAGCAGGGCCGGCGACGCGGCGAGGACGCCGAGGTGGGGCCCGAGGAACTTGTACGGCGAGCACACCCAGAAGTCGGCGCCGCTGGCCGGCACGTCGGTCAGCACGTGCGCGGTGGCGTGCACGCCGTCGACCCAGAGCAGGGCCCCGGCCGCGTGGGCGATGTCGGCGACGGCCGGGATGTCGGGACGGGTGCCGATGAGGTTCGACGCGGCCGTGACGGCGACGAGCCGGGTGCGCTCCCCGACCACGGCCGCGACGGCCTCGGGCGCGAGCTCGCCGGTGTGGGGGTCGAAGTCGGCCCACCGGACAGTGGCGCCGTGGGCCTCGGCCGCCAGCACCCAGGGCCTGACGTTGGCGTCGTGGTCGAGGCGGGTGACGACGACCTCGTCGCCGGGACCCCAGCCCGTGGAGAGCGTCCGCGCGAGGTGGAAGGTCAGCTCGGTGGCCGAGCGGCCGAAGACGACGCCGCCCGGGTCGACGGCGAGCAGGTCGCCCATCGCGGCCCGCGCATCGAGGACGATGCGGTCGGCCCGGCGCTCTGCGGGCGTCACGGCGCCACGGTTGGAGATTGCCGCGGTGAGCGTCTCGACGACCGCCGTCGCGACCGTGTCGGGCACCTGCGACCCGCCGGGCCCGTCGAAGTGGGCCGCCCCCTCGCGCAGGGCCGGGAAGTGCCAGCGGATGCGGTCGACGTCGTGAGCCGGGATCGCCTGGGGTGCCATGGGGCCATCTTCGCCGAACCGGGGCCGGTAGTGGCGATCGGGGCACGAAGGCGGCCGTTCCGTCCTACCGTCGGATGGGGTGGTCGCACGTCGATCTGTCCGCATGACCTCATGGAGGTGACCCGTGACGCGACCCCTGCTCCTCGTCGTCGATGCCGACCTGGACGGCCTCGCCCGCACGGAGGGCGAGCTCGCCCGCCGGTTCGGCTCGGACTTCCGCATCCGCGGGGAGTCCGACAGCGCCGTCGCGCTCCAGCTGCTCCGGGTCGCCGCCGAGCGCGGCGACGCCGTCGCGCTCGTCCTGGCGAACCCGTGGCTGCCCGGGGTCGGGGGCGCCGAGCTGCTCCGCGCGGTGCGCACGCTGCACCCGGACGCCGGGCGGGCCTTCCTCGTGCCGTGGGGTGCGTGGGCCGACCGGCGCACCGCCGAGCAGATCCTGCAGGGCATGGCGAGGGGGGACATCAACTACTACGTGCTGGAGCCATGGACCTCGCCCGACGAGCTCTTCTGCCGCACCGTCTCGGAGTACGTCCAGATCTGGTCGAGGACCGTCGCGGACGGTCGGCGTGAGGTGGTCGTCGTCGGGGCTGCACGTGACCCGCGCGGGCACGCGGTCCGAAGCCTCCTGTCGCGCAACGGGATCCCGCACGCCTATCTGGACCGCGGCACACCGGAGGCGACCGCGGTGCTCCAGCGCGTCGACGCACCAAGGCCCGCCGAGGCCTCCGGACCGCTCGTGATCTGGCTCGCCGCGCTGGGTGGGCGGGTGCTCGTGGACCCGACCGACGTCGAGATCTGCCAGGCCTGGGGCATCCACACCGACCTCGGCGACCCGGGCAGCGACGACGAGGTGCGCGAGGTCGACCTCCTCGTCGTCGGCGCGGGCCCTGCCGGTCTCGCGGCTGCGGTCTACGGCTCCTCGGAGGGCCTCTCCGTGCTCTGCGTCGAGGAGCAGGCGCTGGGCGGGCAGGCGGGCACGAGCTCGCTCATCCGCAACTACCTCGGCTTCTCCCGCGGTCTCTCCGGTGCGGAGCTGGCCCAGCGCGGCTTCCAGCAGGCCTGGGTCTTCGGCGCGCGGTTCGTGCTCACCAGACGGGTGACCCAGATCGAGGCGGCGTCGGACGAGGCCGGCGTCCCGGGATTTCGCGTCACCCTCGGCGACGTCGGACAGGTGTTTGCCCGGGGCGTGCTGCTCGCGACCGGGGTCGCCTACCGACGGCTCGGGGTGCCGGCGCTCGAGGCACTCGTCCGTGCGGGCGTCTACTACGGGGCCAACGTCTCCGAGGCCCACGGGCTCATGGGCGCGCACACCGTCATCGTCGGGGGCGGCAACTCGGCCGGCCAGGCGGCCCTGCACCTGCAGCGGTATGCCGCGGACGTGACCATCGTGATCCGGACCCCCGACCTCTCCTCGACGATGTCGCGCTACCTCATCGACGAGATCGAGGCATCGCCGACGATCACGGTCGTGGGCAACGCCGAGGTCGTCGACGGCAGCGGCGACGGGTGGCTGTCCGAGGTCGTCGTCGCGGACCGGACGACGGGTGAGCGGCAGTCCCTCCGCGCCGACGGCCTCTTCGTCATGATCGGCGCCGAGCCCCACACGGAGTGGCTGCCCGAGGCCGTGGCCCGCGACCGCTGGGGGTTCCTGCTCACCGGGGCCGACGTGCTGAAGACCGCTTGGCCCCTCGAGAGGTCGCCGTGCTCCCACGAGACGTCGCTGCCGGGCCTCTTCGCGGTGGGCGACGTCCGGGCCGGGTCGGTCAAGCGCGTCGCATCCGCCGTCGGCGAGGGCTCGGTCGTCGTCTCCGAGGTGCACCAGTACCTCGCCCTGAGCGATGCCGAGGCCCGGGTCGAGTCCAGTGGCTGAGCAGGTCGCCGGGCCGGCAGCCACGCCGGCGCGACGCGGCCGGGAGGCACGGCCCGGGGTCCGCCGCCGCGTCTCCGTGGGCGCCGTCGCGCTCGCCGTGCCGATCCTCGGCCTCGCCCTGCTCCGGTCCGCCACGGCGCTCGACCGCCAGTGGCAGCACGAGTCGACGCACTTCTGGATCGTCCTCGGCGCCGCGCTGCTCAGCGCCGTCACGGCCTACGGGACCGGCGCTGCGGCCGTGCGTCGTGGCGACGTCCGGGTCATGTACGTCTCCCTCGCCTTCCTCTCTTCCGCCGGCTTCCTCGGGCTGCACGCGCTCGCGACGCCGCACATGCTCCTGGAGACCGCATCGGCGGGCTTCAACATCTCCACCCCCGTCGGCATCGCGATCGGCTCGCTCTTCGCGGTCGTCTCCGTCCGCGAGGTGGCGGCGGACCACGCGGCCGCCGAGATGCGTCGGGCCAAGGCGCTGCGGGTCGCGCTGCTCGCCCTCATGGTGGTGTGGGGGATCGTGTCGCTCCTGCGGCTGCCGCCCTTCGACGTCGGCCCCGGCCCCGACCGGCTCTCGCCGCCGATGGTCGTGACGGCGGTGCTCGCCGTGCTCCTCTACGGCGCGACCGCCGTGACGTACGTGCGGCTCTGGTGGCGTCGCGGCGGGCTGCTCCCGGCGGCCATGGCGGCCTCGATGGTGCTGCTCGCCGAGGCGATGGTGGCCATCGTCTTCGCCCCGAACTGGCACTACACGTGGTGGGAGTGGCACCTGCTCATGCTCGCGGCGTTCGCCCTCGTCGCGTGGGGGGCGCAGCAGTCCTGGCACGAGGAGCGCTACGCCGACCTCTACACCGCCGACACCCTCGCCGGGCGCCGCGAGATGTCGATCCTCTTCGCCGACCTCAAGGGCTTCACGACCTTCTCCGAGGCGCACGACCCGGCGGAGGTGACGGAGATGCTCAACGCGTACTTCACGGTGGCGATCCCGGCCGTCGTGAAGCGGCACGGCGGCACCATCGACCGCCTCATCGGCGATGCGATCATGGCGACCTTCAACCGGCTCGGCGACCAGCCGGACCACGCCCGCCGGGCGGCGCAGGCAGGCCTCGACCTCCAGGCGGAGACGGCCCGGATCGCCGACGCGCACCCCGGCTGGCCCCGCTTCCGGGTCGGGGTCAACAGCGGCGAGGTGCTCGTCAGCGTGCTCGGCAGCGAAGGCGGCCGCACCCACACCGTCATCGGGGACGTCGTCAACGTCGCGTCGCGCATCGAGGGCCAGGCGCCGGTCGGCCGCGTCGCCGTCACGGCAGACACCCTCGCCATGATCCCGGACGCGACGACCGAGCCTCTCGGGGCACTCGAGCTCAAGGGCAAGGGTCAGCCGACCGAGGCGTTCGTCCTGGTCGGCTTGCCTCCCGCGGGTTCGAGGTGATCCCGACAGCCACGTCGGCGTCGGGATCACCTCGAACGGAGAGCCGGCCGCTGGGTCACGCGGTGACCTGGCCCTCCTCGAAGAGCCGGGGCACGCGGTGGTTGGCCAGGAAGCGGTCGTCCGGGTCGTAGGCCGACCGGATGCCCTTGAGCTGCAGCCACGTCGTCTCCGTGTAGCCGGTGCGGGCGTCGACCGCGTTCTCGGCGAAGTTGAGGTAGCTGCGGCCCGTCGACCACGGCTCGAGCGAGCCGGTGAGCCGGTGGGCGTCGAGCTCCCCCTGCGCCGCCAGCTCCGGCGTCGCCGCGATGGCAACCCCGAAGACGGCGTATGCCGCGTCGATCGTCGCGAGGGCACCGTGCTCCTCCGGCTCGCGGCCCAGGGCTCCGCCCAGCTGGCGCAGCTCTGCCGACAGCAGCGACGAGGTCGAGCCCGGACCGACCTGCTCGAGGAGCGTGTCGATCGTGACATCGGCGAGCTCACCGATGAGGGTGCTGTCCGACACGCCCGGGGTCGGGCCCTCGGGGTCCAGGTGCAGCCGGGTCAGCGTCCGGGTCGGCACGCGGTCGAAGGTGTCGATCTCCGGCTCGAGGCCACGGAGCAGGCCGAGGATCGAGCGGGCCTCCGCGTCGCAGCCGAGGACGGCGCCGTCGATGACGACGAGCGAACGGCCCCGCAGCGGCGCGGGGATCATCGGCAGCGGCGGCAGGTTGAGGAAGCGGAACGACGTCGTGACGGCGTCAGGTGCCTCCGGCGCCCAGTCGGCCCAGCGACGCAGCACGCGCTCGGCGTCGTCACGGTCCCAGACGAGCATGCCGGCATACGCGGTCTCGATCGGGTAGAGGCGGAATTCGAGCGCCGTCACGACGCCGAAGTTGCCGCCGCCGCCGCGCAGCGCCCAGAAGAGCTCGACGTTCTGCGTCGCGTCGGCGCGGACGTGCTCGCCGTCGGAGCTGACGAGCTCGACGGCCGTGAGGCTGTTGGCGGCCAGGCCCAGCTTGCGGGCGTACCAGCCGATGCCGCCGCCCAACGTGTAGCCGGCGATGCCGACGTCGGGCGAGCTGCCGTGCAGCGCCGCGAGTCGGTGGTCGGCGGCAGGCTCGGTCGCGTCGATCCAGAGCGCGCCACCCTCGACGCGGGCCATCCGGCGGGTGGGGTCGATCGTGACGCCGCGCAGCTGCTCGGTGCGTACGACGACGACGTCGTCGAGACCCCGGGCGACGAGCGGGCCGGCGTTGTGGCCGGTGGTCTGCGGCGCGACGCGCAGGCCGGCGGCTGCTGCGACACGAACGACGTCCTGGATGTCCTTGACCGAGCGCGGGAGGGCCACTGCGGCGGGTCGCTGGTCGAGGGCGACGTTCCACGGCATACGCGCCGCGTCGTAGCCCGGGTCGCCGGGAAGGTGGACCGCACCGTCACAGAGTCCGGCGAGGCTCGTGGCCCGTCGGGCGGTGGGGGCGAGGCTGATCGTCATGCTGGTCTCCTGGTTCGTGATCGGCCCTCGTGGTGGGCACGGCTGTTCAGAGCGCCGCTGCGCTGCCCAGATACATCGACGCCGAAACATCCGGTTCGTCCGGGGCCGCATCACTGCATGCTGGGTAGATGGACGACATGACGACCACCGACCCTGCCCGTGACCTCCTGCTCGACGGCTTCGGCCGCATCCACGACGGCCTGCCGGTAGTCGTCGACGGACTGTCCGTCGACGAGCTGCTGTGGCGACCTGATGCCGACGCCAACCACATCGCGTGGTTGCTCTGGCACCTCGCGCGCCAGCAGGACGACCAGGTGGCGCAGCTGGCGGACGCCGACGACGATGAGGGCTCGGTGTGGCGCGGCAACGGCTGGGTCGACCGGTTCGACCTGCCCTACCCGGCGGAGGCGCACGGATACAGCATGAGCTCCGCCGACGTCGGCCGGTTCACCGTGGCCGATCCCGACCTCTTCGCGGGATATCACGCGGCGGTTCACGAGCGCACCGTCGAGTTCGTCGCGGAGCTCGACGACGCGGCCTACGCCCGCGTCGTCCACGACAGCTGGGACCCGCCGGTCACTGTGGGGATCCGCTTGATGTCAGTGGTCAACGACGCCGCCAAGCACCTCGGCCAGGCGGAGTACGTCCGCGGCCTCGTCCAACGCCGGCGCTGACCTCAGAACGTCCGGTGGTACCTCTGTGACAGCTGTGGTCGGCGGTGCCAACGACCGCCCGACGCAAAGGTCCTGCACAGGTTGGCGTGCGAAAATGGTTTCGATGAGCGCCCCTTCCGTGAGCCCCACCACCGCCGCCGTGTCCCCGACAGGCGGCGGCTCCGCGAGGTCCCACGCGGTCGTCCGGAGTCACCGGCCGGCGCTCGTCACCCGTGGCAAGCGTGCCCGGCTGGCCGCCACGGTGGCCGTCGTCGTGGCGCTCGCCGGCGTCAACGTCGCCGACCACGTCCTCGGCTGGGACACCATGTGGCTCGGCCCGGTCGGGGCCCTGGCGCTGCTGGCCTTCGCGCGGTGGCAAGGCCTGACATGGCACCAGCTCGGCCTCGCCCGGCACACCCACGCCCGCGGCATCCGGTGGGGACTCGGCGTCATCGCGGTCGTCGGGCTCGTCTACCTCGTCGGCATCCTGCTGCCGACGACCCGCACCGCCTTCCTCGACGCGCGCTACCACCTGCCGCCGGCGGGTGCGCTGCTCACGGCGTTCGTCATGATCCCCGTCGGCACGATCCTGCTCGAGGAGGTCGCCTTCCGCTCGGTGCTCTGGGGCTTCCTGTCCCGGCACGCGCGGATGTGGCAGGTCCTGGCCGGCTCGTCACTGCTCTTCGGGCTCTGGCACGTCCTTCCCGCGATGGGCTCGGCCACCGGCAATGCCGCGATCGGCTCGGCGGTCGCCGGGCTGGGCGCGTTCGCCAAGGTCGCCGTCGTCGGCGGCACGGTTCTCTTCACGGCTCTCGGTGGCGTCCTGGCCGGCGAGCTGCGCCGCCGCAGCGGCAGCCTCTTCGCGAGCGTCGGCATGCACTGGGCGACGAACGCCCTCGGCGTGCTGTTCGGCGTCCTCGCCTGGCGCCTCGCCGCCTGAGGATCTCGCCGCACCAGGCCCGCGAGACGTCGCCGATCAGAGGACGACCTGCGCCCCCCTGACCACGGTGCGGTGCTCCGGCAGGCTGAAGTACTGGCTCGGGTTGGCGGCGTTGTGCGCCAGACCGATGAAGAGCCGCTTGCACCACGTCGGCATCCCGGGGGCCGTCCCGCGGAGCACGCTGATGCGGGAGAGGAAGTAGAACGCCTCGTCGCACTCGAGCTCGAGGCCCTTCGTGCGTGCGACGCCGAGTGCGGCTGGCACGTCCTGCTCGTCCTGGAAGCCGAAGCGCAGCCGAACCCACGTGATCACCCCGTGGGCGCTGTCGAGCTGGTCGAAGGTGCTGCGCTCGGCGTTGCGCCGCCGTAGCGGCGTGGCCACCCAGCGGGGTGCTGGGTGGCCACGACACGGCATACGCGATCGGTCAGTGGACGAGCTGGCCGACGAGGTTCGAGACGTCCGGTGAGCCGAGGCCGGTCGGGTCGTCGTAGCCCGCCTTGGCGTCGAGCCCGGGGCCGTCCCAGGCGTTGTTGCCGGTGGTCACGTCGTGGAACGCGAGCCCGCTGGTCGCGCCGGTGCCGATGGCGTACAGCGCCGGGTTGAGCGCGCCGAGCCGGTGACCGGCCTGCTGGTCGGCGAGGGCGCCGATCGCGGCCCACTGCGGGGAGCCGGAGCTCGTGCCACCGTAGAAGTAGAAGCCGTTGTCGGCGGGGTCGGCGTTGAAGCCCTCGTAGACGAACACCGACGTGTAGACCGACGCGTTGTAGGACACGTCGGAGGTCGTGCGCATCGGGTTGCCGTTGACGCCGGCTTGGTAGGAGGGCGCGGCGAAGATGGTGCTCGGGGCGCCGCCCGTCGCGCCGATCGGGCCGAGGGTGCACCCGAAGGGCTGGTGCACCGCGCACGACGCCTGGTCGCCCCAGACGGTCTCGGCCTGGTAGGCGCCGGTGTCGCTCGCGAAGAGGTTCGTGCCGCCCACCGCCGTGACGAGCGGGTCGGATGCCGGGTAGCCGGCTGAGAGGCGCGGCCCGCCGTTGGAGGCGCCGTCGTCACCGGAGCTGGCAAAGAGCGAGATGCCCTTGGCTGCGGCGGCCGCGAAGTTCTCGTGCGACTGCTGGAGCTGCAGGTTGTTGCCCTTGCCGCTGATCGCCGCCTCGTCGGCCCCGTAGCTCATCGACAGGACGTCACCGAGGTCGTGGTCGACGGCGTACCGCACCGCGACGTTGAGCGCGTTGCCGTAGTTGTTCGGCGCGACGACGAGGTTGATCGTCGCATCCGGGGCGATGGCGTGGGCCCACTGCAGGTCGAGGCTCGTCTCGCCGGCCCAGCCGAGCGGCTGTCCCTTGTGCGCGGTGCTCGTCTGCGGGCTGCCGCCGGGGTAGTAGATGTTGAGGTCGGCCTTGGGCAGGCCGAAGGTCTGGCTGAAGACGTCGAGGTCCTGGCGGGCCGTCGGGCTGCCGTATGCGTCGACCACGACGATGCGCTGTCCCTCGCCGGTCCAGCCGTCCGGGATGTCGTACGCCTTGCGGGTCAAGGCGGGGGTGTAGCAGGCGAGCCCGATCGCGGCGACGCACTGCGAGGGGGTGGGCAGGGCGCCCGGTTTCGTGCCGGTGGAGAACTGCCGCGTGAGCGGGTGGACGGTGTAGACGATGTCGCCGTTGTCCGCGCCGGCTGCCGTGGCCGCGGACCCTGCGGCGAACGTCGTCCCGAGGACGAGGGCCGTCGAGGCGAGCCCGACCCCCGCGATCGTTCGTCTGCGCGTGCTGTGTGTGCGCATGGTGCCCCTTGTCTGATAGCCCCCGAGCCGGCTCGCTCGAGCCGAATCGGAACGTAGGTGCGCTTTCTGGGAACCCTCTGGACACAACCTGCCGAATCCATGTAAATGCGGACGCGACTGTCTGGGACGGGTCCGTCCGGCTGCGCCCGGTTCTGCGGCCGGTTCTGCAGCCGGGTCCTGCAGCCGGCGGACCGGCTGCGAGACTGCGCCGATGGACGAGTTCATGATCCGCGCGGCCGCGCCGGAGGACTACGAGCGGCTCGGTGAGCTGACCGCCGCGGCGTACCTCGACGACGGCCTGCTCGACTTCGGCGCCGAGGATTCCTATCTGGAGGTGCTGCGGGACGTCGGCCACCGGGCGGAGCACGCAGAGGTGCTCGTCGCGGTGGGCCCGGACGGCGCGGTGCTGGGCGGCGTGGCCTTCGTCGGTGGGTCCGGCCCGTTCGCCAACATCGCAGGCGAGGGCGAGGCCGAGTTCCGGACGCTGGCGGTTGCTCCGGCCGGGCGGGGGCGCGGCGTCGGGACCGCCCTTGTCACTGAGTGCATCGAGCGGGCCCGGGCCCTGGGCCGACACCGTCTCGTGCTCTCGACGCAGACGATGATGCACTCCGCCCACCGGATCTACGAGCGCCTCGGTTTCACCCGGGCGCCCGAGCGCGACTGGTCCCCGGTGCGTGACCTCTTGCTGCTCGTCTACGTGCTCGAGCTCGACCGGGACTGAGCCTCCGCGGCCGACTGGTCGATGAGGTCGCGGACAGCGGTCACCATCGTCGGGTCCAGCTCGACGTGCGCCTCGAGCAGGGCGAGAAGGGTCGCGGCCGCGTGCGCGTTGCGCTCGTAGCCCGGCACGAGGTCAGCGAGCGGCAGCAGCTCGGGGCCGAACCGGCCCTCGACGCCACGGTCGACCACGAAGACGTCCTGCTGGAGGCCGCGGCCCAGCCCGAGATGGCCCAGCACGGTGACCCAGCGGTCGACGGCATACCCCTGGATGAAGCGGGTGGCGGTGAGGCGCTCGCCGCGGAGGTCGCGGTGCAGCCCGACGTAGAGGTTGGTGATCGCCTCGCCGACCTGGTGCTCGAGCGAATCTGGCTGGGGCACCGGGACCTTCGGGTTCTCGAGGCCGGTGGGTGCGTCGCCGCGGCTCCAGTGCACGCGGCCCGGCGGGTAGCCCGCGCTGTCGAGCTCGGCGAGCGAGAAGACGGCGTACTCGGCGAAGAGCCCGTCCTCGAGGAGAGCCTTGCGGCCGGCGTCGCTGTTCTCGAACGACCAGACGACGGGCTGCACGGCCTCGAGCCAGTCGAGGTCGGCGAGGTAGCGGTCGCGCGCGGCCGTGTCGTCGACGACGACGAAGAAGTCCGCGTCGGAGTGCTCGTCGAGGCGGTGCAGGTCGCGCCCGACCGAGCCGAGCCCGAGCAGCGCCACGGCGTCGCCGCGACGGTCGAGCTCGGCGCCGAGGCGGTCGAGGAACGCGAGCAGGCGTTGCGGGACGGTGGGCGGGATCGGCACAGGGACGGTGGGCTGGCTCTGCTGTGACGGCATCCGTCGTCTCCTTGTCGCGTCGTGGAGTCGACGTTTCAGCCCGCCCGGCCCGGAGGCCGTCGAGGTCGCGACAGCGGCAGGGTATGCCGTCGGGCATGTCGGCGGAAGGGGTGCGTCGGGCGGCCAGGCGGCGCGGTTCACGATCCTGTCCATATGTGCTCGATCGAGTCGTCACCCGCGCACGAGCGCTCATAGACTGCGCGTCGTGAAGTGCGAAGCGGTGGTCGGGATCGACGTCGGCGGCACCCGGATCAAGGCGGTCCTCGTGACCCCGCAGGGCGAGGTCCTGGCCGAGGCCGTGCGGCCGACCCCGGAGAGGGTCGGCGACCAGCTCGGCGAGGTCGCCGCCACGGTGGCGGCGGAGCTGACCGGCCGGGTCGGCGAGGCGGCCGAGCTGCTCGCGGTGGGCGTCGTCGTGCCCGGCCTGGTCGACGAGGCGAACGGCATCGGCGTGTGGTCGGCCAACCTCGGCTGGCGTGACCTGGACCTGCACGGCGCCGTCGCGGCGCACGTCGACGTCCCGGTCGCCATCGGGCACGACGTGCGCGCCGGCCTGCTCGCCGAGCACCGCCTCGGGGCGGCCCGGGAGGCGGACAACGTGCTGTTCCTGCCCTTGGGCACCGGGCTCGCCAGCGCGCTCCTCAGCCGGGGCCAGCTCGTCACCGGCTCGCGCTGGACCGGCGAGATCGGCCACGTCATCGTCGTGCCCGACGGCCCGCTCTGTGGCTGCGGCCAGCGCGGCTGCCTCGAGGCGCTCTCCAGCGCCGGCGCGATCGGACGTCGCTGGTCGGAGGCGACCGGCCTCGTCGGCGACGCCGCGGAGGTCGCTCGCCGCGCCGAGGCTGGAGAGCTCGAGGCTCGCCGCGTCTGGCAGGAGGCCGTCGACGCACTCGCGTCCATGGTCGCCCCCGTCGTGGCGGCAGCCGGCACCGAGGTCGTCCTCATTGGCGGCGGCCTCGTCCGGGCGGGCGAGACCCTCCTGTGGCCGCTGCGCACGGCCCTGACCGCCCGCCTCGGCGGCCGCGACGACGTCGCCGTCAGGGCCGCCGCCCTCGGCGACCGGGCCGGCTCGCTCGGCGCCGCCACCATCGCGCTCGACCTCGTCGGCCGATGATCCTCACCCTGACGCCGAACCCGGCACTCGACATCACGTATGCCGTCCCGTTCGTCGCGCTCGGGGAGTCCCACCGCGTCGCCTCGGTGAGCGAGCGGGCGGGCGGCAAGGGCCTCAACGTGGCCGCCGTGCTCGCGTCGATGGGCCGGCAGGCGGTGGCGGTGGCGCCGGTGGGCGAGATGGATGCCGGCCTGTTCCGCAGCGACCTCGGCGCGCGGCGCGTGCCGCACCGTCTGATCGCGTCGCCGTGCCCGACCCGGCGCTCGGTGGCGGTCGTCGAGGCGACCGGGCGCGCGACCCTGCTCAACGAGCCGGGCTTCGGCCAGTCGCAACGCGTCTGGGACCGGGTCGTCGACGAGATCGCGGCGCTCGCCGCGGACGCGTCGGTGCTGACGGTCTCGGGCAGCTTCCCGCCGGGCACCGACGCTGAGCTCGTCCGGCGGGTGACCCGGGTGGCGCACGAGGCCGGCCTGCGGGTGGTGCTCGACGTCAGCGGCCCCCACCTGTCGCGCGCGCTCGGCATCGGTCCGGACCTGGTCAAGCCGAACCGCGTCGAGGCGGCACAGACCGTCACCGGGCTCGGCCGCGGCGAGGTGCCGTCGGTCCTCGGCGCGGCGCGGGCGCTCGTGGCCGCCGGTGCCCGCGCGGCCCTCGTCAGTGACGGCATCAACGGCCTCGTCCTCGTCCACGGCGAGGTCGCGCTGCGCGCCTTCTTGCCGCGTCCGCTCTCGGGCAACCCCACCGGCGCGGGGGACGCGCTCACGGCCTCCCTCGCGGCGGACCTCGACGAGGCAGGCGACCTGCCGCCGGGTCGGGACGCATGGGCGGGCGTGCTGCGCCGCGGCGTCGCCTGGTCTGGCGCGGCGGTGCTGCAACACGTCGCCGGCGCCGTCGATCCGGACGACGTCGACCGCCTGCTTTCCACCGTCGAGATCGAGGAGATCCGTTCGTGACCCGCTCTGCCCTGACGCCCGTGCTCGCCGAGGCGTCAGCCGCCGGGCGTGCCGTCGCTGCCTTCAACGTCATCCAGCTCGAGCACGCGGAGGCGTATGCCGCGGCGGCCGAGCGGGTCGCCCTGCCCGTCGTCATGCAGATCTCCGAGAACTGCGTGCGCTACCACGGCTCGCTGGCCCCGATCGCCGCGGCGACGCTCGCCATCGCCGACGGGTGCGCGCAGCCCGTCGTCGTGCACCTCGACCACGCGGAGGACGTCTCGCTCGTCGAGGAGGCGGTCCGGCTGGGCTTGACCTCGGTGATGTTCGACGGCTCGACGCTGCCCGACGAGGAGAACCGTGCCGTCACCCGTCGCGTCGTCGAGCTGTGCCGCGCCGCAGGGGTCAGCGTCGAGGCCGAGCTCGGCGAGGTCGGCGGCAAGGACGGCGTCCACGCGCCGGGGGTGCGCACCGACCCGGGCGACGCGGCGCGGTTCGTCGCCGACACCGGGGTCGATGCGCTCGCCGTCGCGGTCGGCAGCAGCCATGCGATGACCGACCGCACCGCAGAGCTGGACACGGATCTCATTGCGGCACTGCGCCGTTCGGTCCCCGTGCCGCTGGTGCTGCACGGCTCGTCCGGCGTGCCCGACGATGGCCTGGTCGCAGCGGTGCGGGCCGGCATGACGAAGGTCAACATCGCGACCCACCTCAACCAGGTCTTCACCCGGGCGATGACCGCGCGGCTCGAGCAGTCGCCGACCGTCGACACGAGGAAGTACCTCGGCGCCGCCCGCGACGCCGTCACCGACGAGGCCGCCCGCCTGATGACCCTCCTCGCCCTCCGCTGACACGACTCAACCGTCGAAAGGCCACAAACCGGGCTCCCAACCGTCGAAAGGCCACGAACCGGGGCCTAATTCGTGGCCCTTCGACGGTGTCGGTGTCGGATGCCGCCAGGTGCGGTCAGGTGAGGACGATGCTGCGGGTGAGGTTGCGGGGGGCGTCGGGGTCGAGGCCGGCGGCGTCGGCCTTGCCGAGGCACAACCGGTGCAGCCGCACGAGGTCGGCGAGGGGGTCGACGCCGCGGTGCTCGAAGTGGGCACCGGTCGCCCGCACCTGCTCCTCCAGCCCCTCCGGCACCTCGCCGAACGCCCACACGGCCCGACCGGGCGCGGCGATGCTGATCGGCCCGTGGCGGTACTCCATCGCCGGGTAGGACTCGGACCAGAACTGGGCCGACTCGCGCAGCTTGAGCGCCGCCTCGTTGGCGAGACCGACCGTCCAGCCGCGCCCCAGGAACGTGACCTGCTCGGTGTCGACGAGCGGGCCGTATGCCGTCGCCGCGTCCTCCGCGAGCACCGCGCGGGCCTGCTCGGCCGCCGGCGAGAGGTCCTCGCCGAGGGAGGCGCGCAGCAGGGCAAGCGAGGTCGTGGCGAAGCGGGTCTGCACGACGCTCTGCTCGTCGACGTCGTCGAGCAGGATCGTGGCGTCGGACCTCTCGGCGACGGGCGTGCCGGCGGTGGCGACGATCGAGACGTGCGGCGTGCCGGCGGTGCGCAGCTGCTCGACGACCTCCATGACCTCCGTCGTCGTGCCGGACCGGCTGATCAGCACCACCCGGTCGTAGCCGCGCGCGAGGTGGTGCTCCGAGGCGGCATACGCGTCGGTGGGGCCTTGGCCGAGCTCCTCGCGCCGGGCGGCATACGCCTGCCCCATGAACCACGACGTGCCGCACCCGATCGTCGCCACGCGCTCACCCGGACGGGGCAGGTGGCCGGCGACCTCGTCGAGGCGTGCGATGACGCGCTCCCAGTCGTCGGGCTGGGTGGCGATCTCCTGGGCGAGGTGAGTGGTCTGCGGCATGGCGGCTCCCGGCGGTGGTGAGGGCGGCGGCACCAGCCGCCGCGCTGAGGCTCTGACTGTCTGTGCGCGAATCACAGCGTATTCGCGCACAGATGGACATGTCCATTGCCCGATGCGAGCGGTATCGTCAGCGCGTGACCGATGAGATCGATCTCGCCCCCAACCGCGCCAGCCGATGGTCGATCATGCTCGACCGCCTGGCGACGACCGGTCGCCTCGGCGTCGGCGAGGCCGCCGAGCTGCTCGCCGTCAGCGAGGCCACGATCCGGCGCGACTTCTCCGAGCTCGCCAAGCGCCAGCTCGTCGCGCGCAACCACGGCGGCGTGGTCGCGACCTCGGTCGCCTACGAGCTGCCCTACCGCTACCGCAGCAGCATGGGCGACGACGACCGCACCCGGGTGGCCGAGGCTGCCGCCGGGCTCGTCGAGCCGGGTCAGGTCATCGGCCTGAACGGCGGGACGACGACGACCGCCACCGCCCGAGCCATCACCGCTCGCGACGACCTCGCGGTCGAGGGCGAGCTCACGATCGTCACCAACGCGCTCAACATCGCCGCGGAGGCGGTGCTGCGTCCGCACGTGCAGTGCGTCTCGCTGGGCGGCGTCGCCCGGCCCGAGTCCTACGAGGTCACCGGCCCCCTCGCGGCGCTCGTGCTCCAGCAGCTGTGGATCGACGTCGCGATCGTCGGGGTCAACGCCCTGTCGGTGCGCGAGGGTGCGACCTGCCGGCACGAGGAGGAGGCGGCGATCATCCGGAGCATGATCGAGCGCTCCAGGCAGGTCATCTGCGTCGCGACGGGCGACAAGCTCGGCACCCGGACCTTCGCCTCGATCTGCCCCGCCGAGCGGATCGACCACCTCGTCACTACGGTGGGCGCAGACCGCGACGAGGTGGAGGCGCTGCGAGAGGCGGGCGTGCGGGTCCTCCAAGTCTGAACCGCAAAACGCCTGCGTGATTGTGATCGAATTGATGAAGATCCGGTCATCATTGCTCTTGAATGACCCGGGGCCGCCGCTCTAGGTTGGGCGTCACCGCGTGGCCGGGTCGGCGTGTCACCACATCGCCACCAGTTCCGGCACCGAACCAAGGGAGAGACATGAGGACGACGAAGAAGTCCGTGGTCGTCGCAGGGATGGCCATCGCAGGCCTCGCCCTCGGCGCGTGCGGCGGAGGCAGCGGCGCCGGGTCGGCAGGGGGCGCCGGTTCCACCGGTGGCAGTGGTCAGGACGTCAAGACGATCAAGCTCGTCGCGGCCGAGTACTCGAAGGACCACACCAAGGCGTTCTGGGACGCCTTCGCCAAGACGTACAAGGAGAAGACGGGCTACACGCTCGACGTCCAGGTCGTCAGCTGGGACAACATCGACCAACAGTCCTCGACGATGATCCAGAACAACCAGGCGCCCGACATCCTCAACCTCAACGCGTACGCCAGCTACGCCAAGGACGGGCTGCTCTACAACTCCGACGAGGTCCTGCCGGCCGCGGCCAAGAGCGACATCCTCGACACGTTCGTCAAGTACGGCACCTACCAGGGCAAGATGTACGGCTTCCCCGACCTCAGCTCGGCGCGAGCGCTCTTCTACAACAAGGCGATCTTCAAGCAGGCCGGGATCAACGAGCCGCCGAAGACGTGGAACGACCTCGAGGCGGATGCCAAGAAGATCGCCGCCACGGGCAACGTCGGTTACGCCCTCCCGCTCGGGCCCGAGGAGTCACAGGGTGAGTTCTCCATGTGGCTGTTCAACAACGGCGGCGACTGGAAGGCCGACAACAAGTGGACCATCAACTCGGACAAGAACGTCCAGACGCTGACCTTCCTCAAGAAGCTCTCCGACGAGAAGGTCACCCAGAACAACCCCGCCCGCACCAACCGCGCTGACGCCTTCGACCTGTTCAAGTCCGGCAAGGCCGGCATGGTCATCGGTTTCAGCCCGCTGGCCGGCGCCCTCGACCAGGACAAGAAGGTCGACTACGGCGTCGCGCCGTTCCCGACGAACGACGGGACCGAGAGCAAGACGTTCGGCGTCACCGACTACCTGATGGCCTTCAAGAAGCAGGGCAACGAGAAGGCGGTCAAGGCGTTCTACGACCTCTACTACCAGCCCGACCAGGTCAACACCTTCATCAAGGCGGAGGGCTTCCTGCCCGTCACGAAGTCGGGCGTCCAGCAGTTCCAAGGTGACCCGAAGCTCAAGGTCTACCTCGACACCCTGCCCAACGCGCGGCTCACGCCGACCGACGACCCCGCCTGGGACAAGGTCAAGCTCGCCGTCCAGCAGAACCTGGGCAAGGCCATGACCGGTGACCCCAAGGCCGTGCTCGACGATCTGCAGAAGACCGCCGAGAGCGCCGGCTGAGGCCGAGTCCCGAGATGAGCGAGAGCACTGCCGTGACCCCCGACCCCCCCCCCCCGGCCGGGTCAGCGGGTCGGCGTCAGGCGGAGGATGACCCGGGCCTTGTCGTCGGAGACGAAGACCCGATGCGCCCGATCGACGAGCAGTCCCTGCGGTTCCAGCAGCCCGCCGCGTACGAGCACTGTCGGGGTGCCGCCGGTCACAGGCCAGCGGCGCACGTCGTGCCGGGTGTGCCGCACGTCCGTGACAAGCAGGGAGCCTGATCCGTCGAGGGCCACATCGTCCGGCATGACGGCGGTGGCCACCCGGATGTGGCTGCCGGCCGAACCCAGGCGCCACACGCCGCCTCCGCACTCGTCGGCGATGTAGACCCGGCCGTCGGGTCCCACGTCAGCACCGACCGGGTGGACGAAGCCCGTCGACAGCACCTGCTGTGAGCGCCCATCCGGCGACAAGCGGTAGACGGTCCCCGTGACGGGATCGGGCACGACCAGCGTCTGCGTGCTGGCGTCCCAGGCGATTCCGTCCACGCCCTCGTGGCAGGTGCTCCTCACCGGACGACCCGGCAGGGTCACCAGCACGGTGGCGGCGCTCCTGCCCGGCGCGAACGCGAGCAGCCGGTTGGTGTTCTCCTCAGCCACCACGAGGGTCCCGTCGGCAAGCAGCGCCATCCCCTCCGGACCGTCGATCCCGCGGTGCAGCACGGTTCGCGTGCCGTCGGAATTCAGCCGGCTGATGGTTCCGTTCGTGTAGTCGCTGTAGAGCAGCGAGCCCGAGCGGTCGAGGACGAGGTCGTCCGGGTGGTCGCCGCCGTGGTGCAGGACGCGGGTCCGGTACGCGACCGGCGGGCCGCCGTGCGCGGCCGTGGTCCGGCTCGAGGGCGTCGTGAGCGGGCGCGGCGTCGTCGTCGCCGGCGTGGTCGGCGCTCCAGTGGGAAGAGGCGATGCTGTGGCCGGTCTCGTGGCCGAGGCGGACCCCGTAGGGGCCGGCACTGCGGCCGAAGAGCAGCCGGTCAGCGCGATGACGACGCACGCCTCGGCGGTCAGCGAGGCGAGACCCCTCATGCGCCGAGAGTAGGTGGCGCGAGCCTTCATGCGCCGAGAGTAGGTGGCGCGCCTGTGACGAGGGCATAGGCGGCCGCAGCGGTGGCCCGGCGAAGGCGCGCACACGGCATACGGCATACGGCACACCGCGGACTCTCCACCCCTGGGTGGAGGCGCGAAGGTCCACCCGTGAGGCGATGCCCGGCCGGTGGGGGTCTCTACCGTTGCGGTGTCGGCTCGAAGTGAGCCGCCTTCTACCGGAAGGGAACGCCCAACCGGGGCGGCGGTGGCGGCATGAACCGTGGGACGGGTGCACGGCTGCGGCGCTGGTCCACGTTGACCTCTCCACGCACTGGGCGGCAGGCGCTCACCGACGGCCGGGCATCAGTCGCCGGGACCCTCGCCGTCACGGTCGTCGGCGGCCTCGTGACCAGGCTCCTGATGCCCGACGCCTCCGGCATGCTTCGCGCCCTGGTGGTCGTCGCCCTCCTCACGGCTGTCGCCGTGGCCGTGCCTCCGCGTTACGGCTCCTGACGACAGCTGGCGTCGCGCCCTCGACGCCTGGATCGGGCTCGCGCGCCTGGGCAACGTGCTCCATCGCGACAGCGTGGCCCTCGTCCTGGGCCGAGTGACCGCGGCCGGCCTCAGCCCGCCAGGGGGCACACCGCGGTCAGGGCTTCGTGCGCGACCGCGTCATAGGGAGGCAGGGTGTCCAGACCGGTCTTCCACATCACCCGCCACGCCGCCTCAGCCGCCGCTGCCGTCATCATGCCCATGGCGAAGTGGGTCTGGTCCTTCAGGTGGCGCTCCCATGGGGCGATGGCGACGCGCGCCTTGACCAGGGCGTCGTCGACAACCTTCATGGACGCCGCGCAGCCACGGATTGCGTCGGCGGCGCGTCCGGTGGCCGAGTCGTCGACGGCGCAGATGGCCGGCGAGGAAGCAAGGGCAGCATCCGCGGAACGGAACGCAGCCTCGTGGTCCACGGCCTTGTACGTCGTGATGGGCCATTGAGCTTTCGCCGTTGCCAGGCTGATCCGGCCATCCTGGAGCTCGTTCATGATCTCGAGGTGCCGCCGCCACTGTGAGAGCGACCGGTCTGCGTCCGCGAGAGCGACGGACTCGAGCCGCCACCGCGTCTGACAGGAGGACACCGACGCTGCCAGCTTCGACGGGATGCTGCCGACGGCCGCCGCCGACGTGTGCGCCGACTTCGTGGTCGACACCTCTGGCGGAGGGGCCCCTGTGAGGGTTCCGTTCATGGCCTGCACCAGGTCGGGAGCGGTTGAGGGCTGGACCGCGCTCGTCGGCGGGGGCAGGTTGGGGCGTGCCGCCGGAGGTGACGTGTCGCCGAAGACGGCTGAGCCGAAGTACACGGCAGCGCCGACCAGCACGATCGCCACCACGACGCCCGCCCGCCGGACGGTCGCGGCGCGGCGCTCCCTCACGATCAGGGCGTGCCGCGTCGGCGGTTGTTGCACCCCCATGGTGACCCCCCGCTTGCTCGACAGGTCGCGGCGGAAGCTGGTGTGCCCCTAGTTGTCAACGATAGACCGCCGACCAGCCGTTTGAGTCGGAGCAGCCTTTCCATTCGGCGCACGCGACACGCCGGCGTCGGCCGTGTGTCCCGACCCGCTGGGCCGCGCAGGTCAGAGCCCGTTCCACTCCGGTTGAAAAGGGCGGGACTCAGATGTCGCGGAAGACCTCGATCGTCGCGCCCAGGGCGTTGAGGCGCTCGGCGAGGTCCTCGTAGCCACGGTTGATGACGTAGACGTTGCGCAGCACCGACGTGCCGGGCGCTGCCAGCATGGCGAGCAGCACGACGACGCCGGGACGCAGCGCCGGCGGGCAGACGACCTCGGCGGCACGCCACCGCGTGGGGCCCTCGACGATGACGCGGTGCGGGTCGAGCAGCTGCACCTTGGCGCCGACCTTCGTCAGCTCGGTGAGGTAGATGGCGCGGTTCTCGTAGACCCAGTCGTGGATCATCGTGCTGCCCTCGGCCGCCGCCCCGATGAGCGCGAAGAACGGCAGGTTGTCGATGTTGAGGCCGGGGAAGGGCATCGGGTGGATCTTGTCGGTCGGGGCGTGGAGAGGCCCCGCGATCGTGGTGAGGTCGACGAGGCGGGTCTTGCCGTTGGCCGAGGTGTACTCCGGCGTCAGGTCGTACTTCATCCCCATGCCGTCGAGGGTGGCCAGCTCGATCTCGATGAACTCGATCGGCACCCGCCGGATGGTGATCGAGCTGTCGGTGACGACGGCGGCCGAGATGAGGCTCATTGCCTCGATGGGATCCTCGCTGGGGGAGTACTCCACGTCGACGTCGATGTCAGCGACGCCGTGGACCGTCAGGGTCGTCGTGCCGATGCCCTCGATACGGACGCCGAGCTTCTCGAGGAAGAAGCAGAGGTCCTGCACCATGTAGTTGGGGCTGGCGTTGCGGATGACCGTGACGCCGGCGTGACGGGCGGCCGCCATGAGGACGTTCTCGGTGACGGTGTCCCCACGCTCGGTCAGCACGATCGCACGCTGGGGCCCGACCGAGCGGTCCGAGCGAGCCTCGTAGAAGCCGTGGGTCGCGGTGACCTCCAGGCCGAAGGCGCGCAGCGCGGCCAGGTGCGGCTCGACGGTGCGGGTGCCGAGGTCGCAGCCGCCGGCATACGGCAGCTGGAAGGCCTCGTGCTCGTGCAGCAGCGGGCCGAGGAACATGATGACCGTGCGCGTGCGGCGGGCGGCCGCGACGTCGATGTCGTCCAGGTTGAGCACGGCCGGCGGGATGATCTCGAGGTCGTTGCTGTCGGGCAGCCAGCGCGTCCTGACCCCGATCGAGGCGAGCACCTCCAGGATGCGGTTGACCTCCTCGATGCGGGCGAGGCTGCGCAGCGTGGTGCGACCGCGGTTGAGCAAGGAGGCGCACAGCAGCGCGACAGCGGCGTTCTTGGAGGTCTTGACGTCGATCGAGCCGGTGAGCTTCTGGCCGCCGACGATGCGCAGGTGCTGGGGGCCCGAGTGGCCGAGCGAGACGAACTCCGAGTCGAGCGCGTCACCGATCTTGGCGAGCATGTCGAGGCTGAGGTTCTGCTTGCCCTGCTCGATGCGCGTCACCGCGCCCTGCGAGGTCCCGAGCAGCTCCGCGAGGTCTGACTGCGTCATTCCCTTGTGTCGACGAGCGTCGCGGATGAGTCCGCCGATCCGGGTCAGGTAGGTCTGAGGCACGACCACGAGGCTAACTCATATATGAGTTACGGCAAATCCGGTGCCGGCGGGTGCGGCGCCCGTCATGACCTCGCCAGGTCGGAGAGAGGCGTGAGGGGGAGCCATGGGTACTCGGCGTGCGCAGGTCCGGGGTCGGTGCCCATCGGGATGCGCTCCATGACGAGCGCCTGCCGCGCCACCCGGGCGAGGCTCGGGCGGAACGGTCGCAGGACCTGCCCGACGGCCCACACCACGGGCGTCGGAATGTGTGCCGGTCGCTTGCCGGGCGGAGTCACGAGGGCAGCCAGATCGGTCTCGCTGAGGTCCTCGCCCGCAACCTCGATGATGCGTCCCCGGAGGGAGAGGTCCGTGGCGGCACGCGCTACGGCCACGGCGACGTCGGAGGCCACGACGAAGTTGACGGCATTGCGGCCGGGTCCCATGACCTTGGGTACGCCGGTACTGCCCGCCGTGCTCCGGAACACGTCCAGCCACATGTCCGCGAACGCAGTCGCCCGCACGATCGTCCACCGGGGGCGCGAGGTCGAGACTTCCTCGCGCACAGCCGCCTCGGCGGCGGCCTTCATGCGGAAGAGCTCGATGGGATGGTCCGCCCGGGCGCCGACGATGGACACGAGCACGATGTCAGCGCCGATGTCTCGCGTGGCCGCGACGAGGTTGCGGTTGCCGTCGCGGTCGACAGCTGCGGGCGACTCGCCGGCACCCGGATCCATGCCGTGCATGGCGGAAATCACCACGTCGGAGCCGGCCACTGCAGAGGCGAGTGCGGCAGGGTCTCGGACGTCGGCCACCACGAACTCGGCGCCAGGCACAGGGATGCGAGGTGCGGATCGCCCGACCACCCGTACCGCCCGACCGTCGGAGACGAGCCGAGCACTGACGAGACGGCCCAGCCTCCCGGTGCCACCCACGACGGTGATCATGGCTTCCCCGGCACGTGCTCGGTGGCCTCGTCGGCTTGAGACCTTCGGGCGGGGATGGCGCCGGCCATGCCCGCGAAGACGGCGTCGATGCCGGGCCCGCCCGGTTCGACCGGAGCCGCATACATGTGTGCACTGGTGATGCGACCGCCATGGACGGCCGCGATGAAGACGGTCCGGGTCTCGAGGTGCAGCCCATCCCGTCGTGTTCCCGCCTGGGCGGCCTCGAGCCAGAATCCTCGGTCCGTCAGGGCGTGGTCCTCCACGTCGAGGTGGATGTCGGGCACGGCGGTGAACATGGTGGTCCAGTTCTTGCGCACCTGCGCCGCGCCGGTGAAGGACCTTGCCGGGTGAACCGGATCGGTGAGCTCGTAGTCGCCGGCGAAGCAGTCGACGAGGCCGTCGATGTCGTGGGCGTTGGTCGCGGCGACCAGTCGGTCGAAGACCTGCGCGGGAGTACGAGGGGTCTCCATGGTGCTCTCCCTTGATTCGATACAGTGATCTGCATCTGATTGAAAGGGTGCTCCTGATGCCGCCATCCGTCAAGGGTCCGGCCGCGAGCCGGCCGCGACGCCGTTATGACGCGTCGGGCCGTCGGGCGCGTGCGGTCGAGCGCCGCACTGCGGTCGTCCACATGGCTCGCAGCCGCTTCCTCACCCAGGGCTTCACCGCCACCACGGTGGCCGAGGTGGCGGCCGATGCCGACGTCTCTGTGGAGAGCGTCTACAAGTGGTTCGGGTCGAAAGCGGGACTTCTCAAGGCGGTCTGGGACCGGTCCCTCGCTGGCAGCGGAACCACCCACGCCGAGGGACGAAGCGACGCCGCAAGTTCTCAGGCGCCGGATGGGGCTGCCATCATCCGCAACTGGGCGCGCCTGGCCGTCGAGGTGGGCGCCGTGGGCGACCCCGTGCACCGCCTCATCGAGAGGGCGGCGCTCGTCGATCCCGGGGCCGCCGAGCTGTACGCCACGATCGAGCGGGAGCGAGCGTCACGCATGGAGCACAACGCTGCCTATCTGGTCGACCGTGGCTACTTGCGTGACGACGTGACCGCGGAGCAGGCACGCGACGTGCTGCTGCTGTACTCGACGTTCTACGAGCGGCTCGTGACCGGCGCGGGGTGGACGCCGGAGCAGTTTCGCGCCTTCGTCGAGCGCGGGCTCTCCGCGCACCTGCTGCCCTGACCGACGCCTGCCCTGGCCCACCCCCCACGCGTATCGCCGCGTCCGGGAAGGGCCGGCGGAAGGCCCCGCCCGGTGGGCTCAGTGGGACGCGTCGGCGACGCCCGGCGGCAGGAAGCGGGCGCCCGTCACGGCCTCGGCGACCCCGGTGCGGTCCAGCAGCGGCGTGATGCCGCCGTTCCAGAACTGGAAGCCGGCGCCAGTGATCATCGCGAGGTCGATGTCCATCGGCGCCTGGGCGACACCCTCGTCGAGCATCCGTCGCGCCTCGTCGGCGAGCACGGTGAGCACCCGCTGTCGCACCTGCGCCACGTCGAGCACGACCGGCTCGGCCGGCTTCTCGATGAGCTCGGCGACCTCCGGGTCGAGCACCGGCCGGCCGGAGCTGAAGTCGTAGAAGCCGCGCTTGCCGGCCGCGACGATCCGCTGCAGCGTCGGCGACGCGTAGAAGCGGTCCGGGAACGCCCTGACCAGCGTCTCGCCGTTGTGCAGCGCGATGGCCGGGCCCACGAGCCCGATGAGGACGAAGGGCGGCATCGGGGCGAGACCGCCGAAGGCGCGGTCGACGACGTCGATCGGCGTGCCCTCGTCGAGGATCCTCGCCGCCTCGCCCATGAAGCGGCCGAGGAGGCGGTTGACGATGAACGACGGCCGGTCGGCCGCCCGGACACACGTCTTCCTCAGCGCCTTGCCGACGGCGAAAGCCGTTGCGAGAGTGGGGTCGTCGGTGCGCTCGCCAGGGATTATCTCGAGCAGCGGCATGACTGCGACCGGGTTGAAGAAGTGGAAGCCGACCACCCGCTCCGGGTGCTGGAGCATCGAGGCCATCTCGGCGACCGACAGGCTCGAGGTGTTGGTCGCGAGCACGCAGGCGGGCGAGACGACGGCCTCGACCTCGGCGAAGACCTGCTGCTTGACCGACATCTCCTCGAAGACGGCCTCGATGACGAAGTCGGCGTCGGCGAAGCCCTCCTTGCCCGTCGACCCGGTGACGAGGGCCTTGTAGCGGTTCAGCTTGTCGGGGCTGAGCCGCCCCTTGCCAGCTAGCTTGTCGAGCTCGGCGTGGACGTAGCCGACGCCCTTGGCGACACGCTCGTCGTCGATGTCGGTGAGCACGACGGGCACCTGGAGGCGCTGGACGAAGAGCAGCGTCAGCTGGCTGGCCATGAGCCCGGCGCCGACGATGCCGACCTTGGTGACCTTCCGGGCCAGCGCCTCGTCAGGGGCGCCGGCGGGACGCTTGGCCCGCTTCTGCACGAGGTCGAACGCGTAGAGCCCGGCCCGCAGCTCGTGGCTCATGAGCAGGTCCGCGAGCACCTCGTCCTCGGCGGCGAAGCCCTCGTCACGGGTCGCGGTGCGAGCCGCCGCGAGCAGGTCGAGCGCCGCATACGGGCTCTTGGCCTGTCGGCCGGTCTTGACGTCGGCGACACCCCTTGCCTTGGCGATCGCGGCGTTCCACGCCGTCTCGTCGCGGTCCACCTGGGGACGCTCGACGCTGAGCTCGCCGGAGAGGATGCGGGCGGCCCATGCGATCGACTCCTCGAGGAAGTCGGCTGGCTCGAAGAGGGCATCCGCCACGCCGAGCTCGTGGGCGTCGACTCCCTTGAGCATCCGGTTCTGGCTCAGGGGGTTCTCGATCACGACGGTGACCGCCTTCTCGATGCCGACGAGGTTGGGCAGCATCCAGCAGCCGCCCCAGCCGGGGACGAGGCCGAGGAAGACCTCGGGCAGCGCCACGGCCGGCACGCCGGCGCTCATGGTGCGGTAGGTGGCCGACAGCGCCAGCTCGACGCCCCCACCCATGGCGGCGCCGTTGACGAACGCGAACGTCGGGACCGGCAGGTCCGCGAAGCCGGCGTATGCCGTGTGGCCGGCCCGGGTGATCTCGAGCGCCTGCGCGCGTGAGCCGATGAAAGGCACTCCCGTGAGGTCGGCGCCCACGGCGAAGACGAACGGCTTCCCGGTGACGGCCACGGCGGCGATCTCACCGGCCTCGGCGCGATGGCGCAGATCGGCGATCGTGGCCGAGAGGCCGGCGATCGACTGGGGGCCGAAGGTGTTGGGCTTGGTGTGGTCGAAGCCGTTGTCGAGCGTGATGAGCGCGAGGGTGCCGACCCCGCCGGGCAGCGAGACGTCGCGCACCGGGGTGTGCGTCACGACTTCGGAGGCGAAGTCGCTTGCAGCCGTGGGCTTTTCAGTCGTGGCAGTCACGCGACGGACTCCTTCTCGTTCGTGGTCATCGAGGACACGTAGGCCTCGTGGTGGGGGTTCTCCCAGATGACGGCGCCCCCCATGCCGATGCCGATGCACATGGCGGTGAGGCCGTAGCGGACCTCGGGGTGCTCCTCGAACTGGCGTGAGAGCTGGGTCATGAGGCGCACGCCGGAGCTGGCCAGCGGGTGGCCGATGGCGATGGCGCCGCCGTACTGGTTGACGCGCGGGTCGTCGTCGGCGATGCCGAAGTGGTCGAGGAAGGCGAGCACCTGCACGGCGAACGCCTCGTTGAGCTCGAAGAGGCCGATCTCCTCGATCGAGAGGCCCGCCTTGGCGAGGGCCTTCTCCGTGGCGGGCACCGGGCCGACGCCCATGACCTCGGGCTCGACGCCGACGAAGGAGAACGACACGAGGCGCATCCGCACCGGCAGGTCGAGCTCGGTGGCGGCCTGCTCCGAGGCGAGCAGGCAGGCGGTCGCGCCGTCGTTGAGGCCGGCGGCGTTGCCCGCGGTGACGTTGCCGTGGGCACGGAACGGCGCTTTGAGCAGGCCGAGGTCGTCAACGGTCGTGCCGGGGCGCGGTGGCTCGTCGGCAGTCGCGAGCCCCCAGCCCTGCTCGACGTGCCGCGTGGCCACGGTGACGAGGTCGCGCTGGATCTTGCCGTCGGCATACGCCTGCGCGAGCTTGTCCTGGCTGCCGACGGCGAAGGCGTCGGAGCGCTGCTTGGTCAGCTGCGGGAAACGGTCGTGCAGGTTCTCGGCGGTCTTGCCCATGACAAGCGCGTCCGGGTCGACGATCTTCTCGGCGATGATCCGCGGGTTGGGGTCGACCCCCTCACCCATCGGGTGGCGGCCCATGTGCTCGACGCCGCCGGCGATGGCGATGTCGTAGGCGCCGAAGGCGATCGAGCTGGCGGTGTTGGTCACGGCGGTCATGGCACCGGCGCACATCCGGTCGACGGAGTAGCCGGGGGTCGTGTTCGGCAGGCCCGACAGCAGTGCGGCGGTGCGGCCGAGGGTCAGCCCCTGGTCGCCGATCTGGGTCGTCGCAGCGATGGCGACCTCCTCGACCCGGTCCTTGGGCAGGCCCGGGTTGCGGTGCAGCAGCTCGCGGATGCACCGGATGACGAGGTCGTCGGCGCGGGTCTGGGCGTACATGCCCTTCTCGCCCGCCTTGCCGAACGGCGTCCGGACGCCGTCGACGAAGACGACCTCATTGAGTGCGCGGGGCACAGTGCCTCCTGATGTGGTTCTCCAACGGTCAGGTCGAGACTACTGCTGGGTAACTTCAGCACCAACAGGCCTCTGGGTGACCATGCTCACGACCGTCCGGCTGGGTCACCAACCGAGCACGCAACCCGAGGAAGTGCTCTCGATCGAAACAGCAGCGCGGTCAGGTGGGCGGGTTCTCGCTGCACGCCAGCGAGACGAGCGGTGCAGCGATCGTCGTCTGCCAGCGGCGAGCGCCCATGCTCGAGAGCGCCTCGGCCACCTCGGTCGTCGCCGGGGCCGCCGGCCCCTCCCACAGGAAGCGGCGCAGCAGGTCGGGCGTCAGGAGGTTCTCGACCGGGACGGCGAGCTCTTCGGAGACGGCGCCCAAGAGCTCGCGCGCCCGCGTCAGCCGCGCGGCAGCGACGGGGTCGCGGTCAGCCCAGGCCTTCGGCGGCGGCGGCCCGGTGGGTGGTAGCGAGAGCACGGGCAGGTCGGCCTCGGGCAGCTCGAGCGCTCGGGCGACCACCTCGATGATCGCCTCCTGGTGGCGCTTGACGGACCGGGCGAGGCGAGGCTCGCTCGAGGTCACCGTGCGCGGAGGCTTGGTCGCGCGCTGGTTGGCGATGGCGATCTCGCTGATCGCTGCGTCGGGCAGCACCCGGCCGGGGGAGGTGTCCCGTTGCTGGGCGACCGCGTCACGCCACAGCCACAGCTCGCGCACGATCGCGAGTCCGCGGCGCCCACGCACCTTGTGCATGCCGGACGTGCGGCGCCACGGGTCGACCCGCGGTTCGGGGCCGGTGAAGTCGAGCAGGTGCGCGAACTCCTCGGCGGCCCAGGTGGCCTTGCCCTGGGCGGCGAGCTCCTGCGCCACCGCGTCACGCAGCTCCACGAGCACCTCGACGTCGAGGGCGGCGTAGCGCAGCCACGGCTCGGGCAGCGGCCGCACCGACCAGTCGACGGCCGAGTGCTCCTTGGCCAGCTGCAGCCCGAGGTAGTGCTCCACCATCGCGCCGAGCCCGACCCGCGGCAGCCCCGCGAGGCGGCCGCCGAGCTCGGTGTCGAAGAGGGACCGCGGTCGCAGACCCACCTCTGCGAGGCACGGCAGGTCCTGGGTGGCGGCGTGCAGCACCCACTCGGCGTCGCCGATGGCCTCGCCGACGGGGGACAGGTCCGGACAGGCGATCGGGTCGATGAGCCAGGTGCCCGACCCCTCCCGGCGGATCTGCACGAGGTAGGCGCGCTGCCCGTAGCGGTAGCCCGAGGCGCGCTCGGCGTCGATGGCCACCGGCCCGGAGCCGGCGCCGATGGCCTCCGCCGCCCGCATCAGGGTGCGCTCGTCGACGACGACGTCCGGGACGCCGTCGCTCGGGTGGGTCAGCGGGACCAGATCGGCTGCGGTGTCGACGGACGGGTCGGCAGCAACGCCTTCTGCGTGCTGGTCGGTCGCCTGATCGGTGGCCCGTTCGGTCGCCCCTTCGTCGGGCTTGTCGTTGGGCTCGCGCGGCTCTGCCGTCACCGTCGCTGCCCCGGCAGGGGGACGACACCCTCGGGCAGGGGAGGGATGCCGGCGATGGTGCACAGCAGGTCGGCCCACGCGCGCAGGTGCTCGACCACGTCGCCCTTCACCGGCGTCCACGAGGCGCGGATCTCCATCTCGACGCTGGCCTCCCGGTCGGCGAGGCCGGCGAAGCTCTCGCTGACCACGCGGGTGACCGTGCCGGCCTCGGCGGTCCAGGACAGGTTGCGGCCCGTGAGAGAGTCGCTGAGCCACGACCATCCGACCGCCCCGAGCATGGGGTCGCCGGCGAGCTCGGGCTCCAGCTCCGCGCGCGCGAACGTGACGACGCGCCACTGCCCGTCCCACGTCTCCGGGGCCGCGGGGTCGTGCAACAGCACGAACCGGCCGGTGGCCAGGTCCTCCTCGGGATCCACCACGTCGATGACGTCGGCGGTGAGGGCAGCGGCGTACGGTGCGATGCGCGACGGGGCCGGCACCTCGGTCAGGCGCACCTCCGAGCGCAGACGGACGTCCCGCAGCGCGCTGAGCGTCTGCGCGAAGACAGCGCCGTGGCTGCCCGGCAACGTTCTCGTGTGCACCCGACGAGGGTATGCCGCGTTCGGCCGATCTGTCCTCAGGGCGCGCCGGATGTGCGTGGCGCGGGCACACCCGGGCGCCATGGCAGGATTGACCGGTGCCGACCACAGCCCCACCAGACACCCGCCAGAGCGACCTCGTCCGCGCTGCGCGCCGGGAGTCGGTCACCCGCACACCGGTGTGGTTCATGCGTCAAGCCGGTCGTTCCCTGCCGGAGTACCGCGCCGTCCGCGAGGGAATCCCGATGCTCGAGTCGTGCATGCGGGCCGAGCTCGTCACCGAGATCACCCTGCAGCCGGTACGGCGCCACGGCGTCGATGCGGCCATCTTCTTCAGCGACATCGTCGTGCCGCTCAAGGCCATCGGCGTCGACCTCGAGATCGTGCCCGGCGTCGGTCCCGTCGTCGCGCACCCGATCCGCATCGCGTCCGACCTCGACCAGCTCGTCCCGTTGACCGCGGACCACGTCCCCTTCGTCACCGAGGCCGTACGCCAGCTCGTCCGCGAGCTCGGCGGCATCCCGCTGATCGGCTTCGCCGGGGCGCCGTTCACCCTCGCGTCCTACCTCGTCGAGGGAGGGCCCTCGAAGAACCACGAGAAGACCAAGGCGCTGATGCACGGCGACCCCGAGCTGTGGGACGCCCTGTGTGCGCGTCTCGCCCAGATCTCCGGGGAGTTTCTCAGAGTGCAGGCGCAGGCGGGTGCCAGCGCCGTCCAGCTCTTCGACTCGTGGGCCGGCGCATTGTCCAAGGCCGACTACAAGGCACGGGCGATGCCGCACTCCGCCGTCGCGCTCGCAGCCGTCGAGGACCTCGACGTCCCCCGCATCCACTTCGGGGTGGGCACCGGTGAGCTGCTCGCCCTGATGGGGCAGGCCGGTGCCGAGGTCGTCGGCGTCGACTACCGCGTGTCGCTCACGGACGCGGTGGAGCGGCTCGGCCCGAGGTATGCCGTGCAGGGCAACCTCGACCCGGCGCTGCTCTTCGCGCCGTGGCCGGCCCTCGAGCGGCGGGTGCGCGAGATCGTCGAGGAGGGACGGCACGCGCCGGGCCACATCTTCAACCTCGGGCACGGCGTCCTGCCCAACGTCGACCCCGACGTGCTGACCCGCGTGACCGCGCTCGTCCACGAGTGCTCGAGCCGCCGATGACGACCGTGATGGCGCCCTCGGTCGCCCGCTCCAGCCTCACGATGCTCGGTGGATCCGTCGCGTCGCGAGTTCTCGGGGTGGTGCGCAACGCGCTGATCACCGCGATCATCGGCGCCGAGCTGGCCGGCGACGCGTTCTCCCTCGCGAACACGTTGCCCAACGTGCTCTACGTCCTCGCGGCGGGCGGCATCCTCAACGCGGTGCTCATCCCGTCCCTGGCCCGCGCGATGAAGCTCGAGGACGGCGGGCAGGAGTTCACCGACCGCGTCATCACGGTCGCCCTGGCGGCCATGGCGCTCATCACGGTGGTCGTCATGGCCGGGGCCGGCGTCTTCGTCTGGCTCCTCGCGAGCAACTCCTCGCCGCAGTTCAAGGACCTGGCGCTGGCGTTCTCGCTCATCTGCCTGCCGCAGATCTTCTTCTACGGCCTCTTCGCCCTGCTCGGTCAGATCCTCAACGCCCGCGGCCGGTTCGGCGCCTTCGCGTGGGCGCCCTTCATCGCCAACGTCGTGGCGGTGGCCGGCCTCGTGCTCTTCCTCGTCGTCTTCCCGCAACCGGGTGGGCCCGGCCGCCACGCCGGGCCCCGCGACCCGAACCAGTGGACCGGGCCGATGATCTGGCTCTTCGCCGGGTCGGCCACGCTGTCGGTCGTCGTGCAGGCGCTGTCTCTCGTGCCCGCCCTGCGCCGCACCGGATTCCGCTATCGGCCGCGGTGGGGCCTGCGCGGTGTCGGGCTGGGCGGCGTCAGCCGACTCGCCCTCTGGGCCTTCGGCGGTCTGGCGGTCTCACAGATCGGCTTCTTCATCAGCCAGGGCGTCCTCAACAACGCCACGGCGCAGGCCAGCGTGCTCGGGCTCAAGAGTGCGGCACGTGGGCCCATGGCCTACAGCATCGCGTTCACGCTCTTCATGCTGCCGCACGCGTTCATCACCGTCTCGATCATCACGGCGCTGTTCCCCCGTTTCTCGGCGGCGGCGGCCGCCGGAGACAAGCCGGCCCTGCGCCGCGACTTCCGCACGGGTCTGACCATGCCGCTGGTGGCCAACGTGCCGGTCATGGTGCTCGTCATCGTGCTCGCGAACCCCATCGTGGCCCTCCTCTACCCCGGCCTCGAACGTCGCTCCCTCGAGGTCTCGGCCAGCGTCCTGGTCATCATGATCCTGGGGCTCGTCCCGTTCGGCCTCGACCTGCTCTGCTACCGGATGTTCTTCGCGCTGGAGGACGGCAAGCCCACCGTCGTCATGCAGGTGCTGCTGACGGGCACCAGTGCTGTCGCCGGTGTGGTGGCGATCTTCAGCAACCCGGTGTGGGCGATCGGGATCATGGCCATGGGCCAGACCGTCGGAAACGTCGTCAGCTCCGGAGCCGGCCTCTTCCTGCTGCGCCGACGCACCGGGACCCTGGGACTCACGAACGTGCTCGTCACCGCGTCACGGGTGGGCATCGCCGCAGCCGTCGCGGGCCTCGTCGGCTGGGGCGTCACCCTCGTGCTCCACCCGATCACCGGCGCTGCGATCGACGAGTCGTCGTCCACCATCAGGCGCATGTTCGCCAGTGCCCTCGAGATCGGCCTCGTCGGGCTCGTCTTCGGGGTCATCTACCTCGGCATCGCCCACGCCCTGCACGTCCGGGAGGTCCGTCAGGTCGCCGACATGGTCCGCTCGCGGCTCCGCCGCTGACCGAGCGAACCCTCGGTTGCTCGGCTAGTCGCCGGACGGGGATGTGCCCGACGTGCTCGTCGGCGGCCCGGGCGCAGCAGCGGCGGGTTTGGCGGCGGCGGGTGACGGCAGGTCCGCTCCGGCCACGCCCCGGCGCCGCCACAGGCGCAGGCCCAGCAGGGTGACCGGCACCAGCACGACGAGCCACGGCAGCAGCACTGCCAGACCGGTGACGATGACCGTCACGGAGGCGAGCAGGCCGTCCCACGCCCCGCGCAGGCCATCCGGGACCGAGGTGTCGCTCTGGGCCGGCTCGGTGGCGTCGGTCCACATGCTGACGGTGACGTCACTCATGGTCGTCATGGCGTCGAGCTGCGCGAGCCGCTGCGTCAGTGAGTCGAGGTCGGCCTGGCGGCTGCTGAGCTCGGTCTCGAGGGTGATGACCTGCTGCAGGTCGGTGGTCTTGGCCAGCAGCGCGCGGATGCGGTCGATGCCGGCCCGCATGGGCTCGATGCGCGCCCTGGTGTCGACGTAGGCGTCGGTGACGTCCTGCGACTGCGACGACCGGTAGCTGACGGTCCCGATCTTCGACAGCTCGGTCAGCACGTCGTCGAGTGCCTTGGCGGGCACAGTGAGGACCATCCGGGCCTCGTTGACCCCCACGGTGCCCAGTGACGGATCGGACTCGACACGGGGACCCACGGATGATGAACCAGTCGAGCCGCCCGTCGATCCACCCGTCGAGCGACCCGTCGAGCCGCGGCTCAGGCCACCCGTTGGATCGATCGAGGTGACGACGTTCTCGGACGTCACCTGGCCACCGACGCCCGTCGCGACGACCCGGGCGCGAGCTGCTGCACCGCTGAGGTCGGTGACCTTGATGCCGACCCAGGCCAAGCGTGCGATCTTCGTCCCGAGCAGGACGTCCTGGCTCGCTGCCGCCCCGGCCGTCCCGGATGGCGTGCCGGGCGCAGCCGAAGGCGCCTTGGAGGCGGTGTCGGCCCGCGCCCCGGGGCCGGCTTCCGGCCCACTGAAGGCCGCGCCGGACGAGCCGGTGGCGCCGGCGCTGGAGGAGCTGCTGCCCTGCAGCGTCCGCAGGCCCAGGGCGACCGCGAGGCCGATCACGACGAGGGCGATTGCGAGGACGGCGAGGGGCCGACGTGTCGCGGGCCGGTGCGAGGTGAGGCGGGGCAGGTGCGAGGCAGCGCTCATGATGGGCCTTTCGTGCGGTCGCCTGCCGCGCCGGGCCCGGATGGTGCCAGCCCCGCTGCTGCCGTGTCCGTGGCGACGTCCTTGCCACCTGAGACACCCGAGGGACTCCGATCGTTGCGCGGTGCTCACCGCACGGCCGCATCACCCGACCTCGGCCGGCACCTCACCGTGGGGCGGCCGCTCAGCCCTGCCCGGGCGTACGGGCCCGGCGGCCGTCGTCACGACGCTGGCCGGACGGCCGGTCTGGTATCTCGTCCGAGCCGCTCGGATGCGTCCCGCCGGCCTTCTGGACGCCGTCACGGCGCACCCGGCGGATGACGAGCCACGCCACGAGCGCGGCGACGAGGACCACGACGACCCAGTCGAGGACGGAGGAGTATCGGTCGACCAGCTCGTAGCGGGAGCCGAGGACCCAGCCGAGACCGATGAGGAGCCCGTTCCAGATCGCGCTGCCGGCGATGGTGCAGACCGAGAACCGTCCGATCGGCATGTGAACCGCGCCGGCGGGCAGCGACACGACGCTGCGCACGCCGGGCACGAGCCGCCCGAAGAAGACCGACCGACGGCCGTGCTCGGTGAACCAGGCAGTCGCTCGCTCGAAGTCCCGGCGGTCGACGAGGGGGAGTCGCGACATGACGCCGACGGCACGGTCCTGTCCGAGGCGGCTTGCCAAGAGGTAGAGCGTGAGCGCCCCGAGATAGGAGCCGACCGTGCTGGTCACGAGCAGGAGACCGAGGCTGAGCCGGCCCTGGCGGGCGATGAAGCCCGAGAGCGGGAGCACCACCTCGCTCGGGATCGGTGGAAGCACCGTCTCGAGGAACGTCAGCGCGCCGACACCCCATTCTCCGAGACCCTGGATGACCCGGTAGGCGACCCCCACGAGGCCGGAGAGCTCCGCCGTGGGCTGGGCGACGAGCAGGGCGGAAGGACTCATGGGTCTCATGTTCCCCGATCGGCCGGCCCGCTCAGGCGCCACCCTCGATGGGATGGAAGAGTGGCGGCATGGGCAGGACGGTCGCGGTCATCGGCGGGGGGATCAGCGGACTGGCGGCGGCCTGGGAGCTCAGCCGATCCCATGGCGACGTGTCCGTGACGGTCCTCGAGGGTTCGGCTCGCGTCGGCGGCAAGCTGCGGCTCGAGGAGGTGGGCGGCGCGTCCATCGACGTCGGCGCGGAGTCGGTGCTGGCTCGCCGGCCCGAGGCGCTGACGCTCTTCGAGGAGCTCGGTCTGACCGGCCGCATCACCCACCCGGGCCCTGCCCCCGCTGCCATCGTCTCCGGCGGGACCCGCTGGCCGATGCCCCGCGGCACCCTCATGGGGGTTCCGGCCGACCCCGAGTCCGTGCGGGGACTGCTCTCCGACGCCGAGGTGGAGCGGGTCGCCCACGAGACCGTCGGGCTGGCCGTTGAGGCGGACGTGTCGGTGGGTGACCTCGTCGACGCCCGGCTGGGCGCCGCCGTCACCGACAAGCTGGTCGAGCCCCTGCTGGCGGGCGTCTACGCCGGGCATTCCCGCGAGATCTCCGCCGAGCAGGCCGTGCCCGTGCTGGCGGCAGCAGCCCGTGACGGCCGGCCCCTGCTCGAGGTGGCGCGTGCAGCCGCGGCAGCCGCGACGAGCGGCCCCAGGGCGGGGTCTCCGGTCTTCGCCTCGCTGACAGGGGGTTTGGGCACGCTTCCGGAGATCCTGTGTCGCGAGCTGCGTGGGCGCGGGGTGGAGGTGCGCACCGGAGCCGTCGTGCGTGCGCTTCGCCGTGACGGCGACGCTTGGGTGGTCTCGACCGGCCCTACGACGGACGTCCTCGAGGAGCGCTTCGACGCGGTCGTCGTCGCCACGCCGGCGGCCCCGGCCGCGAGGCTGCTGCGCGAGGTAGCACCCGCGGGGGCGGCGGCGCTCGCGTCGGTCGACTACGCCTCCATGGCCATCGTCACGCTGGCCCTCGACGGCCCCGCGCCGGCGCTCCTCGACGGCAGCGGCTTCCTCGTGCCCCCGACGGAGCCGCTGACGATCAAGGCGTCCACCTTCAGCTCGGTCAAGTGGCCTTGGCTGGCGGCGGCCCACCCGGACCGCACCTTCCTGCGGGCCTCCGTGGGGCGTCACCGCGAGGAGGCGTCCCTCCAGCGCCCGGACGACGAGCTCGTCGCCGTCGCCCTGCGTGACCTGCGCGCAGTCCTGGGACCTGCGCTGCCCGACCCGATGGCCAGCCACGTCCAGCGCTGGGGCGGCGGTCTGCCGCAGTATGCCGTGGGGCACCGCTCGCGGCTCGCGCCGACCCGCGACCTGCCGCCGGGGCTGGCACTGTGCGGGGCGGCATACGACGGGGTCGGCATCCCGGCCTGCATCGGCTCGGGGCGCGCCGCCGCCCGCGCGCTGCTGACCCCGTGACGCGACGGTCTGACGCACTTGGGATGATGGGGGCATGAGCGAGCGCCTGACCCCGGCCCAGATGCGAGAGATAAACGACTCGATCCGCTACTGCATGTGGTCTGTCTTCAGCACCGTCACCCCGATCGGCGAGGACCGTGAGAAGGTCACGGCCGAGCTCGAGGCCTTCCTGGAGCAGATTGCGGGGGAGGGCGTCGTCGTCCGCGGCATCTATGACGTGGCGGGGCTTCGCGGCGACGCCGACTTCATGGTGTGGTGGCACGCCCCCACGATCGAGCAGCTGCAGTCGGCCTACCACCGGCTGCTTCGCACCGAGCTCGGGCAGCACCTCGAGCCCGTCTGGAGCAACGCCGCACTGCACCGCCCGGCCGAGTTCAACAAGAGCCACGTGCCGGCCTTCATGGCCGACGAGGTCGCGCGCAAGTACGTGTGCGTCTACCCCTTCGTCCGGTCCTACGAGTGGTACCTCCTCGAGGACTCGGAGCGCCGGGACCTGCTCCGCGAGCACGGTCAGATGGCTCGCGACTTCCCGGACGTGCGCGCCAACACCATCGCGTCCTTCGCGCTCGGCGACTACGAGTGGCTGCTCGCGTTCGAGGCGGACGACCTCTACCGCATCGTCGACCTCATGCGCGAGCTGCGGGCCTCGCGGGCCCGCCGGCACGTCCGCGAGGAGATCCCCTTCTTCACCGGTCCCCGGGTCGAGCCGGCCGAGCTCGTCGCCAACCTGCGCTGAGACGGGCCGGCTGGCCCGCCTCGTGGGACTCCGTCCGACTCCATGCGTCTCAGTCGTCGATTGACCGGGCGACGATGGCGATGATCGGGACGAGGAGGAACGCCAGCCACTCCTTGGTGACGAAGAACGCGCCGAGAGCGATGAACGGAGCCAGGCTCAGGAGGGTGCGGGCCACCTTGGCGCGCGGGGTGCTGGCGACCGAGGGGGGCTGACTGAGGCCTCCCTGCGGCGGCCCTGCGCTGCGGGTCGGCGTCTCGAACGTCGGCCGCGGCTCGGGCAGGTCGGCGAAGAGCGCTGTCAGGTCCCGCCGCACGACGGCATCGGTCGCACGGCCCCGGCGGTCCTCGTACTCGAACGCATCGAGCCGACCGGCGGAGTGGTGCTCGGCCAGCGCCGCCAGCGCCTCGTCACGCTCGACCCTGCTCACGCGGATGTTCGCGTCGTCCATGCCTCAAACCTAGGTGACGAGGCGCCGGTCCGGACCCGGTGCGTCAGCCCCGGGCGTCCGTCGACTCGTCGGGCTGCAGGCGCAGCGAGATCGAGTTGATGCAGTAGCGCTGGTCGGTCGGCGTGTCGTAGCCCTCGCCCTCGAAGACGTGCCCGAGGTGCGACCCGCACGCGGCGCAGCGGACCTCGACGCGCTTCATCCCGAAGGCGCGGTCCTCGATGTACTCCACCGATTCGCCCGCGAGCGGCGAGTAGAACGACGGCCATCCGCAGTGCGACTCGAACTTCGTGTCGCTGCGGAAGAGCTCGGCTCCGCAGGCGCGACAGGAGTAGACGCCCTGCGTCTTCGTGTCCGTGTACTCGCCCCGGAAGGCCGGTTCGGTGCCGGCCTGGCGCAGCACCTTGTACTCGGCGGGCGTCAGGGCTGCACGCCACTCCTGGTCGGTGCGCTGTACGGCATACGGCTTGTGGGAGGTGCTGTGGTGGCTCATGCCTTGCCCAACGCCACGTCGGCCGCGTTTGTGCCCGTGACCGTTTCCACGGCAAGCCCTGCAGCGCCGGGAGCGGTCTTTTGCCACGATGGGGCCCGTGCACGTTCGCCGACTCGTCTCGCGCCCGGTGCTCGTGGCGGCCGCCGCGGGAACCGGCTCCCTGCTGGGCGCGGCCGGCGGCTCGGTCGCGGCAGCGGCCTACTTCGCGCGCAGGGTGATCACGCCGGACGAGCTCCAGCCCGACGACGTCGAGATCCTGCGTCACGACGGCGACAGCGTCACCTTCGGCGCGACCCCCGACACGAGGGCGGCGGGGCGCTACGGTGTCTGGCTCGACGGGGGAGCCGGTCATGCCCGCGTCGGTGGCGTCCTCGACTCGGACGGCACGACGGTGACGCGCCGGCTCCTCGCGGTCGACCGTGGGCTGCTCGAGGCCGGCTCCGCGCGGTGGAACCAGTACTACTACTGGGACCGCCCGTCCGTGAGCTTGGGGCTGCCCGACCGTGACGTCAGCATCCACTCCGACGTGGGGCCCCTCCCCGGGTGGCTGGTGCGTCCCGAGGGCGGTGCGACGAGTGACTGGGCGGTGCTCGTGCACGGCCGGGGAGCCCGCAAGGAGGAGACCCTCCGGGCCGTGCCGGTGCTGCGCGACGCCGGGTGGACCAGTCTCGTGACGGCGTACCGCAACGACCGGGACGCCCCGCGGGGGCCGGACGGGCGCTACAACCTGGGCCTGTCCGAGTGGCGCGACGTCGAGGCGGCCATGGGGTATGCCGTTTCGCACGGCGCTCGTCGGATCCTGCTCCTGGGCTGGTCGATGGGGGGCGCCATCGTGCTCCAGGCGCTCGACCGGTCCTCCCTGTCCGACGCCGTCGTGGGGGTCGTGCTGGACTCTCCCGTCATCGACTGGGGGGTGGTGCTGCGCCACCACGGGCGCCTGCGCCGCGTGCCCGCGCCCCTGGTCCAGGTGGCCACGGATCTCATGAGCTCACGACGGAGCCGTCGGCTTGTCGGTGTCCACGAGCCGATCGACGTCGCGCGCACCGACTGGGTCTCGCGTGCCGACGAGCTGCGCCACCCGATGCTCGTCATCGCGTCCGACGCGGACGGCTTCGTGCCGATCGGGCCCGCAGTGGCCCTGGCCGGTCGGCGACCGGACCTGGTCCGGTTCGAGCGCTGGGCCGCGGCTGGCCACTGCCGCGAGTGGAACCAGGACTCGCAGCGCTGGGAGCGCGCACTGCGCGAGTTCGTCGAGGGCCGATGACGATTGGCCGTGGCTGGTCCGGGACGTCGTCGGCGCGGAGAGGTCGTCAGCGCCGTACGAGCCAGCGGCCCATGAGCGTGCCGTCCTGCTCGACGAGCACCTCGAGGTCCAGGTCGGCGGGCGTGCCGTCGGAGGCCACGGGGCGCGGGTGATCGCCCCCGACCACCTGCGGGGCGATGGTGAAGCACAGCTCGTCTACCCGTCCGGCGGCGAGGAAGGTGCCCAGCAGGCTCGGTCCGCCCTCGGTCAGCACCCGGCCCCACCCACGGTCGTGGAGCGCATCGAGCAGGACGGCGACGTCGACCTCGTCGTCGCCGCAGACGATGACGTGTTCGTCTCCGAGGTCGCGCCGCGCCGACTCGAGTGCGGGCGCCGAGGCAGGGACGGCCATCAGGGCGCGCCCGTCGCGGCACCCGCTCAGGGTCGGTGGCACCTGCCCGCGGTGGCTCACGGCCACGAGCGGCAGCTCGTCACCGAGGCCTAGGCCGCGGCGCAGTGGGACCAGCGAGTCTGCAACGGACAGAGGGGGGTAGCCCTCGGTGCGGATGGTCCCGGCGCCGACGACGATGACGTCGCTCAGGGCACGCAGGACCTCGAACACGACGTGGTCGGCCTGGTTGTTGATCGACCCGGAGCGCCCGTCTGCGCCGGTCGCGGCCCCGTCCAACGAGGAGATCATGTTGCAGCGCACCCATCGGTCTCGCGGTGCCGCGTAGGCGGCGAAAAGGCCCGCGTCGTCGAGGTCGTCAAGGGCAGGATGACCGGAGGGGCCGGGCACGAGCAGGCGCATGCCGCCAGTATCCGTGACCAGCAGCCGGTTTCGGGTCACGGCCGCGTCGCGGATCGGCGAGTGCTCCCGGGCCCGTTGAGCCGGCACGTCGGGCAGGATGACGCCATGGGCAAGGGCGCGAAGGGCAAGAACAAGAAGTCAGGCAAGAAGTCGGGCAAGAAGTCGGTGGCCGCCTCCGCTGCGCTCTCGGCCGAGGTCGTGGAGAAGCAGGCGGCGCAGGACGAGCTGCTCGCCGAGCACGAGGCGGCGGCCATCGAGGAGATTCAGGACGTCGCCAACGCGCTGCGCGTGGGCAAGGGCTTCCTGCTGGCCGATGTCGACACGTCCGGCACTCCTGGCTTCACCGGGGACAAGATCGCCGGCAAGGCTGCGCTCAGGGCCTGTGAGACGGAGCTGGCCGACCTGCTCGAGCGGCTCTTCGCCGAGTCGGTGGCGGGATCCCGGCGCTCCGTGCTGCTTGTCGTGCAGGGCATGGACACCTCGGGCAAGGGCGGGATCATGCGCCACGTCATCTCGGTGAACCCGCAGGGCGTCAAGGCGACCGGCTTCAAGGCGCCGACGGAGGAGGAGCTCGCCCACGACTTCCTCTGGCGCATCGAGAAGGCGCTGCCCGGCCCGGGCCAGCTCGGCGTCTTCGACCGGTCGCACTACGAGGACGTGCTCGTCGTCCGCGTCCACGAGCTCGTGCCGGAGTCGGTGTGGTCCAAGCGGTACGCCCAGATCAACGCCTTCGAGCGCAAGGCGGTCGCGGCGGGCACGACGGTCATCAAGGTGATGACGCACATCTCCAAGGACGAGCAGAAGTCGCGCCTCCAGGAGCGTCTCGACCGGCCGGACAAGTACTACAAGTACAACCCGGGCGACGTCGACGAGCGCGGCCGTTGGGACGCGTACATGGAGGCGTACCAGACCGTGCTCGACAAGACCTCGACCGTCGGCGCTCCGTGGCATGTCGTCCCGTCCGACCGCAAGTGGTACGCGCGGCTGGCCGTCCAGCAGCTGCTGCTCGAGGCGCTGCGCGGGATGAATCTCCAGTGGCCGCAGGCCGACTTCGACGTCGAGGCGGAGAAGAAGCGCCTCTCGGCGAGCTGACGCACGTGCCGACCTCCGCCGCGTGGGCGGCGTACGCCGTGCGGGCAGACGCGCGGGCCGGGGGCGGCTCGTCAGCCGGCGCGGTCGATGACGGCCGAGGCGACGCCGGCGAGGTCGACGTCGAGCGAGCCGAACGTGTGACCGTGTCGCCCCGCGATCCGGCTGGCGACGAACGCGTCGGCGACCGGTCCGGGGGAGAACTGCACCAGCAGGCTCGCCTGCAGGGCGAGGGCGAGCCGCTCGACCACGGCCCGCGCCCCGAAGGCCGTTTCGGCCGAGGTGGCGTCGAGCGAACGCGCTTGTGCCAGAGCTGAGTCCACGAAGATGTCAAGCTCTCGGCTGCGTCCGCGTGCCTGATGCAGCTCCTTCGTCAGGCCCTCGAGGCAGCCCGGTTCCTTGGTGATGGCCCGGACGACGTCGAGTGCGTTGACGTTGCCCGAGCCCTCCCAGAGCGAGTTGAGCGGCGCCTCTCGGTAGAGGCGCGCGAGACCGTTCTCCTCGACGTAGCCGTTGCCGCCGAGGCACTCGAGGGCCTCGGCCACCATCGGGGCGGTGCGCTTGCAGACCCAGAACTTCCCGAGCGCCACCCCGAGCCGGGCCAGCTCGGCCTCACCGTCGTCGACGGCGTGCGCCAGTCGCAGGGCCAGGAGAGTGGCCGCCTCGGCCTCGAGGACCAGGTCGGTCAGGACGTTGCGCATGAGTGGCTGGTCGACGAGCAGCGCCCCGAACGCCGAGCGGTGACGCGCGTGGTGCACGGCCCGAGCGACGGCGTCGCGCATCGTCGCCGTCGACCCGAGAATGCAGTCGAGACGCGTCGCGCCCACCATGTCGATGATGGTGCGCACGCCCTTTCCCTCGTCTCCGAGCCGGCTGCCCCACGTCCCGTCGAGCTCGACCTCGCTGGAGGCGTTGGAGCGGTTGCCCAGCTTGTCCTTGAGCCGTTGCAGCGCAAAGGAGTTGCGGGTGCCGTCGTCCAGGGCGCGGGGCACTACGAAGCACGTCAGCCCGCCCGGGGCCTGGGCCAGCACGAGGAAGACGTCACTCATCGGCGCCGAACAGAACCACTTGTGCCCGGTCAGGCGGTAGGTCTCGCCGGGCAGCGGCCCGCCTGGGCTCGACACCGCCCGAGTCGTGTTGCTGCGCACGTCCGAGCCGCCCTGCTTCTCCGTCATGCCCATGCCCGCGATGGCGCCGGTCTTGTGGGTCACGGGCCTGATGCCGAAGTCGTAGTCACGACTCGCGAGGGCGGGAAGCCAGCGGGCGCCCAAGGCGGGGTCGTGGCGCAGGGCCGAGCCCGCGGCATACGTCATCGAGACCGGGCAGCCGTGGCCGGCCTCGACGCGTGACCAGAGGACGAAGCCGGCGGCGCGGCGCACGTGCGCGCCGGTGCCCGCTGCTGACGTCCACGGCTCGGCCGTGAGGCCGGCGCCCACCGCCTGGCGCATCAGCCAGTGCCAGGAGGGGTGGAACTCCACCTCGTCGACGCGGTGACCGCGGGCGTCGTGGGTGTGCAGCACCGGCCGGTGCGTGTCGGCGAGTCGGGCGTGCGCCTGCGCCTCCGGCGTGCCGGCGAGGGCCCCGAGCGGGGCGAGGTCTGCGACCGCGGCGGGCCCTGACCACCGCTCCACCGACTCGCACAGGGCGGCGTCGTCCATCAGGAAGTTCTGGCCGACGAAGGGCGGGACCTGGTTGGTGACCTCGTGGGTGCTCACGCCGCCGAGACTAGGCCGAGAAGGCGGGTGGCGAGGCGTCGCGGGCATGTCGGGCAGGTCACCCGGCGCGCGGGACCCGACCACGGTTAGCCTCGGAGGCAATGAGTGCACGGACGAGGATGCGGGCAGTGCTGGCGAGGGTGCCGTGGGGTGTCCCGCTCGCACGGCTGGTCCGCGAGACCGTGCGGGTCTGTCTGCGCTACCGCGTGACCGGCCTGGCGGCCGAGGGCGGCTTCTTCATGCTCCTCAGCCTGCCGCCGCTCGTGCTCGGCCTCTTCGGCGGGCTCGGGTTCGTCGGAGACTGGATCGGGTCGCAGACCGTCCACAGCGTCGAGTCGGCCATCGAGGTGTACGCGTCACGCTTCCTCTCGGAGTCGAGCATCAAGCAGCTGCTCCTGCCGACCATCAACGACGTGCTACGCGACGGACGTGTCGACATCGTCTCCGTCGGCTTCCTGCTCTCGCTCTGGTCGGGGTCCCGGGCGCTTAACGTCTTCGTCGACACGGTCTCGATCATGCACGGGCAGAGCGGCGCCCGCGGCATCGTGCACATGCGCGCCTTCAGCCTGCTGCTCTACACGCTGGGGATCCTCTCCGCCATCGTCGTGCTGCCCCTGCTGCTGCTGGGTCCAGGACTGATGGCGTCCTGGCTGCCGGATGCTGCAGCCTCCGTGACGAAGGCGCTCTACTGGCCGGCTCTCACGGTTTTCGGCGTCGTCCTGCTCGCGACGATGTACCACGTGTCCACGCCGCAGCGCAGTCCCTGGCGGCGCGACGTGCCGGGCGCCGTCCTCGCCATGGCGATCTGGACCGGGGCGTCCTTCGTCGTGCGAATCTGGCTCGAGGCCTCGATGGGGGGGTCCTCGATCTACGGCCCGCTGAGCACCCCCATCGTCCTGCTCGTCTGGCTGTACGCCCTCGCCATCGCGATCCTGATCGGTGCCGGGCTCAACGCGGCAGTGAGCACGCTGTGGCCGGTCCAGCTGCACGACGGTGCCGACGTGCGCCTGGTCAACTGGGCGAAGGAGGGCGCTGGTGGCCTGCTCGGTCGCGGTGAGGTCGACGAGGAGACGAACGTGGGTGACAGCGTCAGCCTGCAGACGGTCGGTGACGGAGGGGCGACGCAGGCACAGTCGCGGCGTGGTCGCGAGCAGCAGTTCGAGCGCAGGGCTCGCCCGAAGCGACACGACCGGCAGGTGGCGTCCGACGCCGTGGGGGGTGGGTCACGGGGGTCCGCCGACGGTCCTGCCGACGGTCCTGCCGACGGTCCTGCCGACGGTCCTGCCGACGGTCCTGCCGACGGCTCACCGGCGGATGCAGACGCCTCCGGGCAGGCCTCGCAAAGGGCCTGATCAAGGCGCCGGAGCCGGTTTTGTATCTGGTGGACCGATCGGCTAATGTCTACCAAGCACGAGCGGGGAAGTTACACCGCTGGTGTTCCCGCGGACGTAGCTCAGTTGGTAGAGCGCAACCTTGCCAAGGTTGAGGTCGCCGGTTCGAGCCCGGTCGTCCGCTCGGAGGCAAAGATGTCCTTGCCTTCCACGGTGGAGTGGCCGAGAGGCGAGGCAGCGGCCTGCAAAGCCGCGTACACGGGTTCAAATCCCGTCTCCACCTCGGTTGAGACACCACGAAGTACCAGCAACACCCCACGGGCGATTGGCGCAGCGGTAGCGCGCTTCCTTGACACGGAAGAGGTCACTGGTTCAAACCCAGTATCGCCCACCAGCACAGAACAGCCCCTGACCAGCGGAAACGCCGGTCAGGGGCTGGGTTCGTTTCGGGTCCGATCCGGCCGAATGGCCGCTGCTTGACTAACTGCTTGACTAAGGATCCGGTTTCGAGGGCTCGTCGGGGCGGTCAGAAGATCTGTCGGGCGCCCGGAAGAGGCGGTCCATCGCCTCGGTCCCTTGGGTCAGTATGGGGCGCAGCTGCTTGCGGTAGACGGCCTCGGTCACGCTCGTGCTGCGGTGGCCGACGAGGCGCGAGATGTCCTCCAACGGCACTCCGGCGTCTGACATGAGTGACACGAAGCTGTGGCGCAGTTCCCGAGGCGTCCACGCCTGGTCATCGAGGGCGGCTCTGCTCACCACCGCACGGAAGGATCGCCGCACATTGGCGGGATCCAGCGACAGGCCCCCACGGGTGCAGAACACGAGATCGTGCTCCGGCCAGGCGTCCCCGATCTCGCTACGCCAGGCGTTCTGGGCATCGAGGTGGCGGCGGAGGGAGTCCACCGTCCGGTCCGGGAGCCGGAGGGTACGGCGTGAACGGCGGGTCTTCGTGTCGCCTCCTTCATGGACTGAACGCCACACTTGGATGCTTGGCGGCGGCGGAGGGTCGGCGTCGGGGTCTCCTTCGAGGTCGAGATGCGCCCACGTGAGGGCTCTGAGTTCTTCGGTGCGGGCGCCGGTCAGCAGGCTGACGGTCACATATGCCTCCATCTCGCTGCCCCCGACAGCCGCTAGGACGGCCGTCGCCTGGGCGAGGGAGAGGGCCTTTGACGGGAGGCCGGCCCTGCCATGCGGGACCTCGCAGTGGAGGGCGACATTGCGGCGGAGCCGGTCGCGAGCGACCTGTCGAGTCAAGGCTCGTCGCAAGATTGACAGCAGGCGTTGCAGCGTCGATCTGGCCAGGTCCGAGGATTTCCCCTTGAGCCATTGGTCCACGTCCTCGGCGGTCAGCTGGTGCAGTCTGCGCGCACCCAGGTCCGGGATGATGTGTTTCTCGGCAAGGATTCGGCAGGTCGTCACCGTCTTCTCGGATCGACCGCTCAGGCCGAACTCGAGCCAGTCCTCGACTGCGGCAGCTACCGTCGTCTGCGCAAACGCCGGGATGCCATCCTCGCGGTCCCGCAGCAGTTCCTTGAGCTTCGCCTTTGCCTCCGTCTTGGTCTTGCCAGTACCGGTCTTGACGATGCGCTTGCCGTTGGGCAGGAAGCCCACCTGGGCGGTCGCGACCCAGCGTTGGCGGCTCTCGGAGTAGTGGACGCCGCCTTCGCCCCGGCTACGCCGCGCCGCCATGGTGCTCGGCTTCGGACTCAAGCAGGGCCACGTAACGCTCCATGGCGTTGGCGGTCACGTAGCAGCGGCGGCCTTGGTGCACGGTCTCGAGGCGGCCGGCGCGAATTTGTTCGTAGATGACCGAGCGGCTCATGCTGAGCCGCGCCATCACGTCGGGGATGTTGTACAGGACGCGGTCGGCAACGGCTGTCATCAGGTCTCCTTCAAGTGGTCCTGCGATGCCAACAGGATCGACGGGCCACTACTTCCCAGCAGCGTCTTCTCCGATCAGCTCCTGCTCGAGGAGCCAGTCGACGGCGCGGCCTTTGGCGCGCATGTCGCGGAAGCCATGCCAGTGGGGGATGAGATCGGGAAATCCTCCAAGATCTGTTTCTTGAACCGACGAAAAGGCTCCTCGCCCTTCGAGCGCGGTGGCCAGACGCCGCCGGGCAGCTCCGTTGCTGAGGCCGTCGGCAAAGTCGACCATGTCCTGATACCAGATGTAGGACGGGAGGGTTCGATGAGGATGAGGTCCAGCTCGTCCACCTCGATGGGGTTCTCACCGTCGATGCCCGTGTCGCTGGTCCAGAAGACGACCTGGCCCGTGCGTGGATCCAGAAGCCATCGATGGTCATGGTTCGTCTGATCCGCCAGTGCGGCGGCGAATCTCCTCAACGTCCATGCTGTCCAAGTCGAGCACCCATTTAGCGTAGAACTGCGGGCCAGCGCTTCGGGCCTGTGACGCCCGTGAGCCCGTGGCACCGTTCTCGCGGCGGAGTCACGCGTCAAGTAGGCCGTTCCCTTCCGTCGGCTCAGAGGAGCGCCGAGACTGAATGTGTGCCGAACGTCGACGTTGTGTGGTCCCGGAGCGTCCAATATGCGGAGACACGTTCACGACCGCTACAGGTCTCGAGTTCACGTATCGAGTACCCGGCCAGTACCTGAGAGTGACTCGACGGGCGCGAGATCAGCCGCTCGCTCTCCCGCACCAACTTCGCTAGAGCCCTCGACGCGATGCCAGCCGATCGTCCGAGCGATATCTCGGACCGATAAGGCTCCGGCTACACCTGGGCAATCCCCATGGATCCTCGTGTGCGAGGCACCGACTGGTAGGCGCCCGGCCAGCCTCCGACGCCCTTCCGTCGGCGTCCTCGGCAGTCGTCGGACAAGTGACGCACTCAGCGAAGGCATGCCGGTCACGCAATTGGCGAACCACGGCAAGGACGCATCAGAACTGAAAGCGGGTCAGGCCGCCCGGTTCCGTCGCTAGGACGACGGTGGCCGAGCGTGGCTCGATGCGATACACATTCCACGGCGGCGGTCCCTGCGACGGTGCGTTGAACGGCGCAGTGATGCCCGACCCAGTCTCGTCGGGCTCCGCTGGCCAACCGCTGTCCGCCCAGGCCTTGGCGATGCGTGCCACTTGGCCAGGCTCGGTCACCCGGGTTGCGTCACCCTCGATGACCACGTCCGCGTCGCGGATCGACACCGCAACAGAACACCGAGGATCACGCGCGACGTTGCGCCCCTTGCGCGTACCCGCGCCTGTCTGGAACCAGAACGAGTCGTCCACCCAGACTGCACCGACCGCAGTCACATGGGGGCTGCCGTCCTCGTTGATGGTGCACAACCACGTCGTGCGCGTGTTCGCTGCGTCCGGAGCCGGGGCCGAACCCGCGTCGAGCTTCGCCACAACGGCGGCCCAATCCACCGGCGGCAGCCCATCCGCCTTTCCCAGATTGATGGTCTGCATCTCCCCAACGTACTGCCCCCTGGCGCCCCGGCAGGCCCCAATTTGCGACGAGAGGCCCGGGCATCGTGGAGGCGTTGGAGGCGAGCTAACAGGGATCCATGTGTCTCGTCTGGCTGGTCATCGGTGCGGGTCAGGCGGCCCGCTCCAAAAGTTCACACCTGACGCGGCGAATGACGCACGTTGGGGCTGGCGGCTCATGCCCGCAGATGGATGGCTTTGCGCTGTGTCTCATCTCGACGACAACGGCGCGGATGTTCTCGTGATGTTGGTTTCGTTGCCGGTCACCGTCAAGGCCGTGGCGACGAAGGTGGCGAGGTCGAAGCCCGTGCCGAGCCGTCCGGGGTCGCGACTGCCTGAGGTCGTTGGGTGGGAAGCCTTGATTGGAGCGTCCCCTGGGGCGGATCGCGACAACGGCTCACGGATTTGGAGGCGTACCCACGCATTCGCCTTGCACGGCCGGCTTCAACCGCAGGTGAAAGTGGCTCAATCTCGAGTCTGATTCCCCTGCGCGCCGCCCGGCGTGGCGTTTAACCATGACAGGTGGGAAAGCGAGCCGGGCCTATGCCCTTGCGATCCTGGACCCCGCACCAGCGGGTCGACGCCTCATCGCCGAGACCCACTGGAAGGCGGGCGTCGCCGGCGCCGCGATCCTCGACCTGGTCCGCAGCGGCGCCCTTGTGCTAGCCGAGGGCGCCCGGGGCCCAAGCTGGTCCGCGCGGTTCCTGGCCACCGGGCGCGGCCCGACAGAAGGCCCCGTCTGGGACGAGGTCCTGCGCCGCGTGGACGGTCACACGCCCAAGAGCGCCGTCGCCCGGATCGGGGGCGCGTCGAGCTGGACCGACCGGCTGGCTCTCTGGGACGAGATCACGGACCTTCTCTGCGCCGACAGTCTGGTCCGCCGTGACGAGCATCGGGTCCTGGGGCTGTTTCCCTCCGCCCGGTGGCCGGTGACCGACACTGCTGCCAGGTCGACCCTGCTGGACCGGGTTCGGGCCACCTTGGCCCGGGGAGCGACCAGCGATGACGTCGGACGGCTCTGCCACCACTCTGCTGTACGCGACGGACGCCCTCCCGAGAGTGTTCCCGCACGAGCCCAAGCGCTGGCTCAGGGACCAGGGGGAAGTCGTCTCGCGAGGGGATTGGGCCCCGGACGCGGTCCGGCGTGCCGTCACCGATGTGCAGGCCGCGGCCGTCGCAGCCGTGGCCGCCTCGTCGGTGTCCATCGCATCCACCTCCTGACGGCCTCGCTCACGCACGAGCGTTGCCCGCCTGTGGACGGTCCTCGACGATTGTGCCGACCGCTCGAGAACCGGCAGGCGTCCCGAGTGCCGGGGGCAGTGGGTCTCACTGCTCTCGAACATGCCGTCTTGCTGCTGTGGGTAGTCGGTATCGGCGCCATCGTGCATACCGGGCTCCAGAGGGGCTTCAGTATCCGGACCTGGGCCGCTCTTGCAGTGGGGGAGGCACTAGTCCAGCACGGGAAGCACAATGAGTTGTGGTCCCGTCGCGGTTTCTCGTGGTCGCCATCGACGGCGGCGGCACCCTGCCGCCGTTGATGGGCGTCGCCGCCGACCTTGTCAGGCGCGGGCACCCGGTCCGCGTCCTGGCCGATCCCACCGCGGAGGAGTCTGCCCGGGCCGCGGGCTGTGCCTTCAGCGCTTGGCGGACGGCGCCGCATGTCGGCTCCGTCGCGGAGCAGACCGAGTTGGTGGCTGACCTCGAGCGGGGCAGCCCGTTGCGCCAGCTGCGGGAAGTGAGGCGGCGATTGCTCGTTGAGCCCGCCGGGCTCTTCGCGCGTGACCTGCTGGACACGGTGGCCAGTCACCCTGCAGACGCCCTTCTCGTCGAGGGGATGGTGCCCGGGATCCTCGTTGGCGCGGAGGCTAGCCGACTGCCCTTTGCTGCCCTACTGGCCAACGTCTACGTGCGTCCGACCGTCGGCCTGCCACCCTTCGGTACCGGCTGGTCGCCGGCCAAGGGGCCGCTGGGCCGGGGTCGCGACACGGTGGCCCGGTACGCGATCCGGCGCGCCACTCGGGGAATGACGCCACACCTGAATGCGGTTCGCCTCGCCTACGGTCTCGATCCGGTCGAGGGAATGTTCGAGATGCTCGACCGCTGCCCCAGGGTGCTCGTCCTGACGAGCCCGTCGTTCGACTTCGCCACACCCCACCTGCCCTCGAACGTCCGCTACGTCGGGCCCCAGCTCGACGACCCCAGCTGGGCGGGCGACTGGCAGGACGCCGCGGATCAGACCCGTCCACTCGTGCTCGTCGCCCTGAGCTCCATCTACCAGGACCAGACGGAGACTCTCAACCGCATCGCCGCCGCTTTGGGTCGTCTGCCCGTCCGGGGCCTGGTGACGACCGGCCAGGCGGTCAGTCCCCGCGCCGTCTCCGCACCGGCCAACGTGCGGGTGGTTCAGGCCGCCCCGCACGGACAGGTCCTGCCACGGGCGGCGGCGGTCGTCACCCACGCAGGCCACGGAACCGTGCTCAGGACGCTCGCGGCGGGAGTGCCCCTCGTCTGCCTGCCGATGGGAAGAGACCAGAAGGACAACGCCGTCCGGGTCCTGCGGCTGGGGGCGGGCGTCCGGGTGGACCGGTCCGCAGCGCCGGAGCGGATTGCCGCAGCGGTGCTCACCGTGCTTGAGGACCCGCAGTATCGAAGGGCAGCGAGAGACTTCGCCGCGGTGCTTGCCGAGGAGGCCAGGACGGATCGGTCAGCGGCCGACGAAGCCGAGGCACTCGTCGGGTCGGGCTGACGCGTCCGGAGGACGAGCACCCCTGGTGGCTCGCATTCCGCCGAGCACAGACTCGGGGCGGACTGCACTGCGACACGTCAGGTCTTCCGGCGCGAGCTGGGATCTGTGGTGCCGGTGTTTCGCCGGCTTCCCTGCGACCGGCGCCCGTGCTGTTGTCGCCAAAGCACCCATCAAGCAGGTGCGGCAATGCGTACACATCCCTGCCAACGCGGCTACTCATGAGACGCGCCAGCCGCCGAAGCGCGACGGGCATTTCGCGCCGTCAGGCGTGCCCGGACCTGGCGAGCGCGACAAGGTCTCGCACACCCGCCTCCGGTAGATATGCCCGGCTCAGGGCCAGCCCGATTCGCGGCAGGGCCGCCTCATCGGGGAACACCAGGTACAACGGTTCGGGCCGCGGCTGGAACTTTGCCTTGAACGCGTGCAGCGACCGGAACCCGTAGTACGGCTCCAGTGAGGCCCCGAGCCGATTGAGGAACGTGTCGAGAGTCCCGGGGTCGAGACCTTCGTCGCCCCAGCCGGGCGCGGTCCTCGCGAGCGGCGCCCCGGACAGCGAAACGACGGTGCACCCCTCCTGTTTGAAGGTTTGGCAGGCCGAGGCGATGAGGAACTCCATGGAGTAGCGGAAGCCGCCCGGAAGTCGGCGCATGACGTCGAGCGTCCACCCGGCCGCTTCCCCGCCGCGCGCGGGGACCGGCATCCACGACGTGAGGCCGTGCACGGTCCCGTCGTCGTCGATCGCGAGCCCGACACGCACGGCGGGGTCGAGTGCCTCCTCGACTCCGCCGAGGGTGAAGCCCATCTCGGGCAGCCCCTTGTCCTCCACCCATTCGGACGAGATGGCTTTGACCTGCATCTGGATCCCGCGGGGCATCTCGGCGAGGGGGCCCAGCCGGAACCGCATGCCGAGCCTGCCCGCCTGGTTGAGCGCCGTGCGGACGTCCTGCCAGGCCTTGCCGACGAACTCCAGCGTCGGCAGGTCGATCCAGGCCTCCTCGGCGACTTGGAGGCAGTGCCACCCCTGGGCTTTCGCGCTGTCCGAGGCCTCCGAGGTCACCGTGAACAAGCACGGCACGAGTCCCTGGGCGTGGACGGTGTCGGCGAACGCCCCGAGGAGGGCCGATCGGTACTCCGCGGAGGCCGCCACGGGATCGCAGAGGCCGATCGCCACTCCCGCGTGCAGCCGGTAGGCGATGAAGCCCGGGGCGACAGCGGACTCGAACCACCGGTTTTCGGGCCAGGTCGTCATCCAAGCGAGCCGGTTGACCGTGCCGTACTCGCGCAGCAACGTTGCGGCGTGGGAGCGCTGCTCGTTGTCCGCGGGCGCGACGAGGCTCCCCGTCGTGCGACGCGCGCGGCGCGGCGAGGGGTTGCGGAACGCGCGACGCCCTACGAGGAGAACGGCCAGTCCCAACCCGTTCCCCGAGAGCTCCCAGACGGCCACGAGGAGCCCCTGCTCACGGCTGACGACCATGATGACGAGGGTCGCGACCTGGATTCCCATGACGACCACGAGCAGGCCGACCGCCCAGCGCCACGCACGTCGACGCCCCTTGTAGAGCGACCGCCCCAGCCACAACCAGAGCACAGCCTGAATCACGGCTGGGATCAGGTCTTGGTCGGCGAGCGCCTCCGCCCGCCCTTGTTCGGACAGCAGCGACACCCACGGTCCCTCGGCCGAGGTGAACGGCTGCAGAAAGACCTCGACCGCAGCGATGAGGAAGAAGCCCGATGCCAGGAGTCGGTAGTCGCGGCGCGTCAGCTGGCGCGCGGTCAGGGACGGTGCGCGGCCCAGCAGCATCGGACCGAGCGCCAGGCCCCACGCGACCGCGAGGACATGCTCAAGGTCGGCGAGTGAGCCCAAATGCATGGCCAGGAGTACGACGGCCGTGACGAGACCCGTACGCAACCGACCCCGCCACGGGGGTGTCAGAGTGACGGATGCCGCGGCGGCCGCACCGAGGAAGCCGGCTGTGGGGCCGGCATCGAGGCCGTGAGCGAGCGATGTGGTCCAGTGGTAGCCGTGGTCCCGGGTGAGCCAGAGCAGGCCCGCGGCCCCCACGACGCCCACGACGTGAGCGGTCACGAGAGCGATGGCGTATCGCCGCGTGCTGAGGCGCCACTCAGCGAAGCCGCCGAACACCACCAGCCCCAGCAGGATCGGCACGTACTGGATGGGCCGAGAGGCGAAGAAGGCCCCGGTCGCGACCGTCCACCAGCGCCCCTCATCGAACGCCGGGAGCCCATAGGCCGCGGAGGCGCGCAGCTGCTGGTCGAGAAGTGGGTGCCACAGGGTCCGGGTCACCACCGAGAGCGCGAGGATGGCGACGACGAGAACAGTGGTCAGTGGCAGGCGGGCCGTCACCGTCCAGGGACGGGACATGCCTCCATGCTCCCGCGCTCGGAGCGCGAGCGTCACGCAATCGGGAGACTCGTCAGCCAGGGCAGTGCGATCCAGGCACCGAGCGCGGCAACGCGATCATGATCGGCAACAGCAACCAGCTGCGGGAAGATTCTCTACGCCCACGAAGGGCACCGCGCTGCTCGATTGACTTGTCCGACGAGCGTACGGGTTCGACAACTCGGGCTATACGGAAACTCCGATTCAACTCCTTGAATAAGTTCTCCAAAACGCCCAACGTTAAGCGCCTGAAAAACCCTTCCACCAGCCGCACCATCACGGCATGGTCGGCCCCTTGGGGCGCGTAGGCGCGGCCGGCGATAACGCCGCCATGGAGTCGTTCTTCGCGCTGCTGCAGAAGAACGTCCTGAACCGTCGCTCGTGGGCCACCCGCGAACAGCTGCAGATCGCGATCGTCACCTGGATCGAACGCACCTACCACCGCCGCCGGCGACAAGCCGGTCTCGGGCGGTTGACCCCCGTCCAGTACGAGTTGATCATGACGACAACCGCCACCCTGGCGGCCTAACCGAAACTGTCACCCGTTCGTGCAGCAGACCCGAGCCACTGCCTGCCAAAGAGACTCTCGACGTAGCTCGAGAACTTGTGGGGGCGGGACGTCCATTCTCCGCCCACGAGGTGCTGGAGGCGCGTGGCCGCTGCGGCAGGCGATCCCTATGCGCAGCGCCACTGTCGCGGCGGAGTGACGCAAGTGCCGAGTGGCGCAGGTGCACATGGCTCCACCCGATGATGTGTCCGTCCGGGTGCGCGTCGCCGCTGGCCTTTGCCGCGCGAAATGACTCGGCTACCTCCGCGAGCATCTCTGCAAAAGGGAACCGGCCGTCGGACTGTTCGTCGTTCGTGCTCTCAATCACCTGAGTGTGAGAGGAAGACCCAACAGGCAGCGGTAACGACACGATCCTGTCGCCTCGGCAGAACTGGTTACGGCATGACCGGTAAACGCCTCACGCGGATCAAGGGATGCCAACTCCCGACAGGCGGACGTGGGCAAGGGTGACGGTGCCCTACTTGCCGAGGTACTTGTTGAACCGCTCGATCGCTTCCGGGGAGACTGGTGTGAAGAGATTGACGAGATTGCCGTCCGGGTCGCGGAAGAGGATTGACTTGTTGCCCCACGGCATCTGGGTCGGTTTCTGTTCCCACTGGCTCACGATTGGCTCGAGCCGCTCGAACTCGGCGTCGACGTCGTCGACGATCCACTCGATTATCACTGTCTCGTTGGTGGCCGGCCGGGCGGCGTCGTTGAACAGCGCCGCGGTGCTCGCATCGCCCAGAGCCAGGGTGCAGGAGGGGAATTGCAGCTCGGCGAACACTGGTGCCGGCCGGGAGGCCTGCACGCCGGTCACCTGTTCGTAAAAGGCGACCATGGTGTCGAGGTTGGCGGTGATGATTCGAACCGAACCGAGGTCCATAGACGTTCTCCACTCTGTGTTTTCGGGGCAGCGTGCCCTCAGCATGAGGTGCGCAACGCTACAGTAGCGTAGCGAACGTGTCATCGACGAGGAGGGAACCAGTGACGGGCAAGACTTCAAGAACTCGTGTTCGCGACACTGGGTTAGCGCAGGTCGAGAAGCCCAAGGCCGCGAAGGGAGCGGCCGCCCGGCCCGTGGAGGCGGAAGGTGCACCGTCAAAGGATCCGCGGGTGCTCCTGTCGCGCGAGCGGGTCCTGTCCACGACGCTGGAGCTGCTCACCGAGTCCGGCCTTGGTGGCCTGACCATAGAGGACGTGTCGAAGCGCTCCGGCGTGGCCAAGACGACGATCTACCGCCACTGGAGCAACCGGAATGCGCTCATCATCGACGCGTGCCGGCGAATGACCGACGGCGACCAGGCCCCACCGGACACCGGCTCGCTCGAAGGCGACCTGCGCGCCATTCTCACCGAGCTGGCGGACCTGCTCGCCACCGCCAGATGGTCCTCGATCATGCCTTCGATCATGGACGCCGCCGAGCGCGAACCCGAAATCGCCGAGCTCCACAGCCGGTTGCAGCTCTGGCACGCCGCGCCGATGCGCGCGGCCCTCGAGCGCGCCGTCGAACGAGGGCAGATCTCGCCCGACGTGGACATCAACGCCATGGCCTCGGCCCTACGCGGGCCGCTGTACTTCCGTCGCTGGTTCACGCGCGAGCCCATCAACGCGCCCTTCATCGAGCTCATGGTGCGTGGCGGCATGGTCGCCGTCGACCCGGGGTAGCAGGCAGTGCCGGCGACTCCGCGACCACATGATCCGGCGTGCGCAGCCGCCCTCAATGCGGCTACTTGTTTCATTGACGGTAGGACCGATGCCTGCGCAGGCTTCGGTTGAGGTGTCCCGGCTCGTCGCTCGCAAAACGCGGCTGCCCACGCCTTGTCGTGCGGCTCTGACATGGGTTGCGTCGCCCGGGCACCGCCGGGCAGGGGAGGCTCAAGAAGGGATTGCTCTGCTCGAAGTAGCGGTGCCCTCCACGCCCCACCATCCACAGGTTTGAGGGCAACGGAGGACGTCATGGAAGAGCAGGTGCAGCAGGCTCAACGGGTCGTGATCGGGATGGACCCGCACAAGCGCACGGTGACGATCGAGGCGATGACGGCCGACGAGAGGGTCGTGGGCGGTGGCCGGTTCGACACCACGGTCGAGGGCTACGCCTTAATGCTCGAGCACGTGACGGCGTGGCCGGATCGGGTGTGGGCGATCGAGGGCTGCGAGGAGATCGGTCGGCACATCGCGCATCGGTTGATCGCGGATGGGCAGGACGTGGTGGACGTGCCGGCGAAGCTGTCCGCACGGGCGCGGGTGTTCGCCACCGGGCAGGGCCGCAAGACCGACGCGACCGACGCGCACTCCGTCGCCCTGGTCGGCACCCGGATGGCCGGGCTGCGTCCGGTCGTGTCCGATGCGCAGCTCGAGGTGCTGCAGCTGCTGGTCGACCGGCGCCGTTCGATCGGGGACGAGCACACCCGCAAGGTCAGCCAGCTGCACCGGATCCTGTTGGAAATGCTGCCTGGTGGCGCGAAGAAGTACCTCTCCGCCGCCCAGGCCAGGACGATCCTGGCCGGGGTCCGACCGCGTGACGCGGTCGGGAAGACCCGTAAGCGTGTGGCCATGGAGCTGGTGGTCGACCTCGAGCGGATCTACGCGCGGAAGAAGGCCGCGGACAAGGAGCTGAAGGAGCTCGTCGCGGCGACCGGCACCTCGTTGCTGGGCCTGCACGGGGTCGGACCGTCGGGTGCCGCGCGGTTGCTGGTCGAGGTCGGGGACCTGTCCCGGTTCCCGGACCGCAACCACTTCGCCTCCTGGACCGGGACCGCCCCGATCGACGCGTCCTTGGGCGAGCACGTGCGGCATCGGCTCTCTCGTGGCGGGAACCGTCAGGTCAACCGGGTGCTGCACATCATGGCCACCGTCCAGCTGCGGACCGCGACCGAGGGCCGTGCCTACTTCGACCGGAAGAAGGCCGCTGGGACGAGCTCGATGGAAGCGATGCGCTGCCTCAAACGGCGCCTGTCCGACCTCGTGTACCGGACGATGCTCGGCGACTACGTCGCCGGCCGGATCACCACAGCGACGGGGCAGGTGACGGGCCCGGGAGGGCACCGGGGCAACGACTCTGACTCCAGCGCGGCCGGCTCACAACCCCACACCAGCTCTTCGGACAAGCCACTTCCCGGACCCGCCACCACCCACCCTAGAACCGTGCTTCCCGCCGCGTCTTGACACAGAGGGGAGCCATGACAGGAAGAGCGCTTCCGCGTTTCACGAGCGCAGTCATCGCGACCCGCTCCAGCCGACCAGGCGGCCACTCGCTCACCACGCGCAGGCGGCGACGGATCAGCTCACCACGGCGAAGGACTGGTCGTTCACATGGCCGCCGCGGAAGGACCTGTTCGAGCTGGCAGTCTTGTGCGGAGGTCTGAATGCGTAATCGCCGGCGCCGTCCAACGTTTCTGAGGCGCGGCGGCGGCGAAATGTCATTGTGACCGTCGAACGGCCATCGTTTGACCGATTACGGCTGGGCGCTGCAGAAACTGGGTGTTGGGATCGAACACGGCGATCGTACTGGCCTAGCCGACTCACGTGTTTGACGCTGCCGTGTACTGAAGCAGCTGCCGCGTGCTCCCCTCAGGTTCCGGATGAGTCGCTCGTCATCGGCCGGCTTCGAGAGCTGGCCTGTCGCCCGCGGCGTCCCAACACTGGGGCGGCTGAGTCCATACGGGGGTAGCGTGGCCACACGTGAGCGGGCATCCCTCCGACGTCGTCGACGCGCTCGCCGCAGCCGGACGGGAGCCGGGCGGTGCGGTGGCAGTCGTCCGTGATGGGGCCGTTGAGATCGACCACTGCGCCGGCACTCGCGACGGGGCTTCACCGTGGACCCCGGACACCCTTGTGATGACGTTCTCGGTCGCGAAGCCGTTCGCTGCGCTGGCGTTTCTCGACGCCGTGGCTGAGGGCCAGTTCGGGCTGGAGCGGCCGGTCACCTCGGTCTGGCCCGCGTTCGGACAGTCCGGCAAGGAACGCACGACGATGCGTCACCTGCTCTCTCACCAAGCCGGGCTGCCCGCGTTTCCCGAGGATGCGGCGCGGGTTGAGTACGACGACCGCAAGTCGCTCGTGGAGCTCCTGGCCGCTGCTGCCCCCATCCATCCGCCCGGTGCGGGGGTCGCCGAGCACGCCCTGACCTACGGTCACCTGCTCGACGAGGTCCTGCGCAGAGCTAGCGGTGAGCCTCTGGCGGAGCGGTTCGCCCGAATCGCGGCCGCCGCCGGATGGGACCTGCACCTGCGCGTCGAGGACCACGACCTGTCGCGCGTGGCAACTCTGGTGGACGACACGGGCGCGTGGGGGTCCGGCTACCTCGAGGACCCCCGATGGGGCCCGGCCCTGGGGCGACCACCCGGGCTACTGGAGCCGGAGGTGCTGAACTCTGATCGCTTCCGGCGTACCCCGTTCCCGGCCGTTGCCCTGCACGCCACCGCCCTGGCCCTGGCGTCCTTCTACGACGATGTGACCAGGGCCGAGGGCCTGGTCGCCACCCGCCTCGGCCACGACCTGTGGCGGGCTTACATCGGGCCGGCGGCGACCGGGCATGACCTGGTGCTGAACCGGCCTGTCACCTGGACCCTCGGGTTCCAGATCAGCCATGAGAACGGACGGGTCGAACTCGGAATGGGAGGCGCCGGGGGTTGCTCGGCATTGGCAGAGCCGGCAAAGAACTATGGAGCCGCGTACTTGACCAGGGGACTGGGTGGCCACGACCGCGGCGACCTCGTGTGGGAAGCAATCACAGGCAACTCCCCAGCGTCAACCGACTGACCGATCATCGGAACCAGATGGACTCGCAGGTCAGATCGCCCGAACGGCCGGGCGCGCACGTCCATCCGTGTCGAACAGACGCTCGAGGACGCGCCCACACTGGTGTGCGCCACACTGGTGCCTTGGGGCGCGGATCTGGGCGTGGACACGAGCATCCCATCCCGCCGGTGCCACCCAGCCGCCGGCACTGCTGGGTCCGCGGTGGTTCAGATGCCCCCGGCCCGCACCCGGGCATGGTGCTGGACTGGTGGACGTACACCGGGAGAGCCTCCTGCCCTACGTCTACGCCGGCATGTCCACAGCGGCCATCTCGTGGCGCATCCGCGACGCACTATCCACTCTTGGTCGTTCGGACTCGAGCCGAACTAGTCCCCGGGTCGAGAGTCGGAAACTTCTGGTCGAGGGCGATTTCGCTACGGCGTGGGGTCGGGGTAGGAGCCACCGTAAATGTCAGAGTTCCCAAAGGTCGGCGGGCAGTCTTGCTCAGGCGCCGGCGCTGGTGGAGTGAGGCCGTTCTGCAGCGCCTGCCGCCAGGCGTCGATGGCAGGGCAGTCGGCCGCGTTGCGGACGTCGTTCCACACTCCCGCTCCGTAGGTGCGGGTTGCGACCGCGTACACGTAGTCACCGAGGAACTCGGAGAGCAACGCGTTGGCGCTCGAGCCCCGCGGATCCCCGGGAGCACCGCGGTGCAGCTCCGTGAATGCGCTCGTGGGGGCTGCCGGGGTGGCTGAGGAGTCGGCGTGCTTGACCACGCCGACCAGCGCGCGGGGTGTGGATGTCGTCGGCTGGTAAGGGGTGGTGAAGGCGTTGTACACGACGTATACGTCAGTCCCGTTGGGCGAGATGGCCGGAGCGGCAAACAGGCCCCTATCGCCTCCCGACTCGATCGCCCGCGGGGCCAGCCACGAGGACCCTCGGTTTGTCGACTCGGTGAAGTAGACGTGCGGGATCGCCAAGGTTCCACTGACGTACGCCATCACGATCCGGTCTGTCGCACCGGCGCCAGTCGGGGCACCGTTGGCGATGTCGACGCTGGGTGCTGGCGCCAGGTCGCTGCGTGCGCCGGCAACGCCGTCGATCACCGGGCGACCTTGTACCGGGTCGAGGACCCCCGGCTGGGTCACCGGTCCTGCGACCGGCGTTGGCCGCGACCAGTTTGCTCCACCGTTGGTCGACACCGACATCAGCTCGAACGCCTGGTTCCCGGCTGAGGGGACCGTGCCCACTCCGAAGACGTAGGCGTTGCCGTGGCTGTCCGTGCGGATCGTGCATCCGTCGGTCGGGTTGCGCTGGCTGTTGTTCGCGGCAGCTGAGATCTGATGTTGTGTCCACGTGTCACCGCCGTCATGGCTGACTGCCACCTGCAGCGGCGCAGGTGCGGCGTTGCCCTTCTCCTGCCCGCGGAACGATGCCCAGCACACGTACGTCGTGCCGAAGTAGGGGCTGGAAGAGACGTTGTCCGCCCAGATCTGCTCCTTGTCTGAGAAGGTCGTCGAGGACTGCCGGGAGATCACGACCGGCGGCATCCACGCGGCCTTGTTGCTGGCGGCGGCGGCCTGGACGTTATCGGTACGGGAAACGGCGATCGCCTCGAACCCTTTGAAGGTCTGCTCCGAGCGGGTCGCGCCCACGTTGGACGTGAGGTTGGCGTAGTACAAACGGGAGCCGTTCGCCCAGCTGAACCCGCCCGGGCCGGGCCGCGGTCCGAACGCCACGGCAGGGTCACCATCGGAGACGAGGCCGTTCTCGGCGTACCACGGCAACGTCCCGATCGGCCCAGGGTGCGCCGTGCAGCCGGGGTCAGCCGCACCGACCGCCCCGAGGCAGTCTCGCGCGGTCAAACCGGTATAGGTCGGCTGGATCCAGTGGGTGCCGGAGTCGAACGAGAAGTACACCCCGGACACTCCGACGCCTGGAGTGAACGGACAGGTGTTGTCTGCGCCGGCATTGCACGCTTCCATGTCGATCTCGTCGTTTGCCCCCGCAACCAGGATCGACGGGTGGTTGGCGTCAACCGCTAGTGCCGGCTCGTTCTGCTTGTTCTGACTGAAGGGCGTCGGGGGACTTCCCACGCTCACCCGGACGTCCCCTCCAGGCTGAGCCGAACCGGGGGACGCCCCCACGGCCGCCATGGTCAAGGTGACTGCCAAAACCGAGAACACAGATCGCAGACGCATGGAACCCCCACTGCCACTCTGCCCCGACACCCTCAAACGTACTCTGATTGCCCTGCCATGCCAACGGCCCGAGGCGGCCGGACACGGCCCACCGGGGGGCCAGGGAAACGCATCGTGTCAGGACTTCGCAGCCTCGGGGGCCTTCTGGCCCGGCGGTACGCCCAACCCCGCACGCGACGGATCCGCGATCTCGGGCCGTCAACACCGCCAAGTCCGCCAGTGGTCCGGAAACATGGAAGCCACCGGCCGTGTCTGGCTGGTGCGGCTACGCCCACCGACTGGGCTGCCATGAACGCCACGACGCCCTCACGTCACCCAAGCCGAGTACAACGCCCTCGCCCAGATGATCGCCTCCTGCTGGAGCCGTCGGGTGGGCCCAGGCGGCGAAGCCCCCTGAGCAGGACCTTGGACCAGGGGTTGGGTCCCTCGTCGCGCATGACCTGATGCGGGAGGTGGCGCCTGTGGCGGGTCTCCGGGTTCGTTCTACCCGGGCCTGCGGGACGACGGATGCGGCGTCCGTGCCACACCCGCCGCCCCCGTCGCTGCGTGGCGGCAAAACGCCTGTGCGCCGTTGAGTCGCAGCGCCGGCAGATGCAGCGAGAATGGTTCGAACGGCGCGGATCCGCGTGACCTGCTGCGCCCGCATATGGGGGCCCCGCATCCCACAAGGCCCGAGCGTCTGGATGCCCACACACGGCTGAAGCAAGTCGCACGTGAGTCGGCAGCGCGTCAACACTGGTGGCATGGCAGGCGGATCGGGACGAGGGCACGAGCGGCGCTGCCACGGACCGCAGGCCCCAATCCCGGGCGGGCCGGGGCATGGGCGGCCGTATGCCGTCTACGGGGTAATCCGCTGAAGCATGCCGGTGTGCCGGCCCATAGGGCGACCTCGTCCGTCGTCATCGACTCGAGCGCCGAGGAACGCTTCGCATCTCGCCGGGTACCCAAGCGCCGGAAGCGTGCTCAGCGCGCGTCGCAGCTGATCCCCGCCGCGTGGAGTTCGTTCATCGCCGGGTTGTTGTCGAACATCTTGTGGATTTCGTAGTAGGCGGCGTCGAAGGTGTTCTGCCTGCCGGTCGCGGCGGCCGCCGCCATCCTCGCCGTTGCCACGTCGGACACCCGCCGGTATGCCTTGAAGGCTGCGACCGCCGGCCGGTCGGCGTCGGTGACCGGAATGGCGTCCACTCGGGCGTCGAAGGCCCGGTACAGCGAAGTGAGCTGCGGCTGTTCTGATTCGAAGACCTTGATGGGATATGGAGCCGGATGTCCACCGCCACCGTAGATCTCGAGGACCTTCGGCTGGAGCTCCGTGCAGAGCTGATTGGCTTGAGCGACATAGTCGAGTCGGGCGAGGGACGTAGCCGCGACCGTCGGAGGGGCGATCTCCGTGGTGGCCTTGGTGGAAGAGTCGCTGCAGCCCATGGCGACGATGGCGAAGGCGCCGCAGATCAGCGCCGCTCGAGTGGATCTGTTGCCCGTCACCACGACCTCCCGCGAATCTTGGTCGACCTGTGAGCCAGCGTCTGAGGGCTTCCATCCACTTCACCACAGGTCCGGGTCGTGAGGAGGCGCATCGGGCAGGCCGACTCCTGCCGTGCTGGTCGGAGATGGCGGCATCCTTCGCGGCTCGGTCCTCGCCGAGTCACAGCAGCGTGCAACGCCGACAACCACGCCTCGGTCAGAGTGCTCGAGACAGCGGGCATGCGCCGTGAGCAGCAACACTCCGTCGAAGTCCTCTGGCAGGGTCCGTCGTCTACTCGACTGCCGACGAGTTCGAGATCCGTCCCGGACCTGATCGCACGCCGGGGCTGGACTTCGTGCGTCTCGATGAGGCCAAGAAGGCCAAGAAGGCCAAGAAGGCCAAGAGCAGACTGCACCTCGACTTCCGGCCCGACGATCAGGACGCCGAAGTGGCTCGTCTGGTCCCTCATGGCGCCCGTCGTGTGGACTCGCGTCAGGGGGATCCAGCGCGGGTCGTGTCGGCCGGCCCCGAAGGCAACGAGGTCTGCGTCCCCGGTCAATGACCTCCTCGGCTGCCGTCCGTATTGTCTCGGCGCTACGCGAGTGGCCCTGTGGCCGAGTGGCTGGTCCGGGTCCGGGGAAAGCCGCTGGTACCGCCGGGGCCGGGCTTGACGGCGAGCACCTGGTTGACGCCGAGGCGGTTGGACGTGAACGCGAGTGCGGAACCCGCCATGTACAGCCGCCACACGCGGGCCCGCCCCGCGCTCGAGAGCTCGACGGCTTGGTCCCAGTTCTGGTCGAGGTTGGCCACCCACGCGCGCAGGGTGTCGGTGTAGTGCTCGCGCAGCGACTCCACGTCGCGGACCTCGAACCCCGCTGTCTCCAGCACGTCGACCGTCGTCGACAGGGGATGCAGCTCGCCGTCGGGGAAGACGTAGCGCTCGATGAACGAGGTCTTGTCTCCCTTCGGGTCACCGGGCGGCCCGGGGCGACGTGAGATCGCGTGGTTGAGCAGCCGCCCGCCTGGGGCCAGGAGGGAGTGCAGGTGAGCGGCATACCCACCCAGCTGGGACAGGCCTACGTGCTCCGCCATCCCGACGCTGGCGATGGCGTCGTACGGCCCGTCTGGCACGTCACGGTAGTCCTGGACGCGGATCTCGACCCGGTCGGCGAGCCCGTGCGATGCGACGGCGGCGCGGGCGAAGGTTGCCTGCTCCTGCGAGAGGGTGACGCCCACGGCCGTCACGCCGTACTCGCGGGCCGCGTGGATCACGAACGCCCCCCACCCACACCCCACGTCGAGCAGCCGCATCCCGGAGGCCAGACCCAGCTTGCGCGCCACCAGGTCGAGCTTGGCGCGCTGCGCGTCCTCGAGCGTGTATGCCGCCGAGGGCGACTCCTCGAAGTACGCGCAGGAGTAGACCATCGACGGCCCAAGGACGAGGGCGTAGAAGTCGTTGCCCACGTCGTAGTGGTGGGAGACGGCCTTCACATCACGTCCTCGCCCGTGCCGGTGACCGGAGAGCCGGATCTCCTCGGCGGGCGGCCGAGGTGGCGGCCCCAAGGCGCCGAGACGCACGACGGCCTTGGCCACAGCGGCCGTGGTCTGTCGCCCCACCTGCACGCCCGGTCCCCGCGCCGGGTCGGCCAGCGCGTCGAGGCGGGCCAACACGTCGACGAGGTCTCCCTCGATCGCCACGTCTCCGGACACGTAGGCACGGGCGAAGCCCAGCTCGTTGGGTGCCCAGACGAGGCGGCGCAAGGCGCGTCGCGACCTGAAGCGAACAGCCACTGCGGCATCCGCGGGCCCGGCGGAGCTGCCGTCCCAGCACTCGATGCGTACCGGGATCTCGGTGCCGAGCGCCGCGTCGACGACGGTTCGGAGTACGGCGGCGACGTCCATCGCACCCTCCCTTCGACGTCCAGAGTCAACGTAGCGCCACCGGGTGTCCGTGCGGGTGGCCTCACTGCAGCGGGAACGGCGACTGCGACCACCAGGGTTGTGGGTCGACGCTCACCTGCGCGACCCACTTGACCCACCAGAAGCCGCGACGCCCGGGGGCGACCAGCCTGACCGGCGCGCCGTGCCCCGGAGAGAGCGGGGCGCCGCCGACATGGGTGGCGAGGAGCAGCGCCGGGGCGTCCTCGGATGGGAAGCGTCTGGTGTAGCCGGTCAACGAGCGCACGACGATCGATCCGGAGTCCGGCGTCCCGATCAGGGTGTCCAACCGGACGCCGCGCCAGGCTTGCTCGGCCCACCAGCCGCCTGTGCAGTCCAGCACCGCCGACTGGGTCGTGCTGGTCATCGCGAGCAGCCGGCTGTGTGCGATCCGCAGCGTCGGCTCGCCTGGTCGCTCCACGACCAGCTCGTACGCGTCCAGGTCGACGCGAGGCACGTCGTCGGTGAACCACTGTGTGACCGGCATCGTGGAGGGTGCGCCGGATCCCGTCTCGTAGGACCCGGTCGCTCGCCGGTGGGCGCCGGGCAGGGCGCCCAGCGACGTCACGGATTCCACCGCCCCGTATGCCAGTGCCGCGGTACCGCCGAGGGCGATCGCTCTCATCGCCGTCCGTCGAGAGACGTCACCGGCACGGAGCCGTTGGCGTCGGCCGATCACATGCACGGCGGCAAGCGGTACGGCCGCGACGGCCGAGGCGACGTGCACGGTGAGCACGGTGACCCCGGCGACCGCCAGCGGACCGAGCATGGCGTGCACGATCCCGGAGAGCAGGCTGACGGCGACGAGCACGGCGAAGACGAGCGCCGCCGTGTGTGGCCGTCGACGGTGCAGTCCGCGTCGCACGATCACGGTCTTCCACGGCGCGAGCACCACGATGCCGAGACCCAGGATGCCGTGGAGCACGCCCACAACCCTGGACGCCGGCCAGCCCTCGACCCCGAAGGCCAGCCAGCCGGTCAGGAAGGCTGCCACCAGCAACAGGAGGAGCGCGAGGTTGGTCCGCCGGCCCGCCCGGACCAATACCGCCACCGCTCCAGTGTGCCCCCGCGAGCCGGGAACGACGTCGGCTCCGGCGTCAGCGCCAGAAGTCGACGAGCTCTTCCGCGAGGGCGCGGCCCTGGTCGTAGCCACCCCGCGCGGCTTGGGGACGCGTTGACGGGTCCAACGCATTGGCGCCGAAGACGTCACCCGCGCCGGCGTCCGGAAAGACGGTCCGGACCGTGCTGCCGCCCGCGCGCAGCTCGGCGACCTGGGCTGCAAGGTCCATGCCCCACTCGAGCGGCATGCGCGACCTGCCGCTGAACGGTGACAGCACCAGCACCTGCCGGTAGCCGGCCGCCAGGTCGGCGTTCTCGCTGCGACGGTAACCGCCGTTGAGGTACCGGCTCTGGCCGATGCGGTAGGGCGTCATGGCCGACGTGCTGGCGGCGACGGCGTCGACCAGGTCGATTCTGCTGTGACGGTCGAAGACGACCGGTTGACCGGTGTGGGCATCGACAGCCGGGATGAGCACACGTTGCTGTGGCCATTGCGGGCTGGGAAGCCGCGCCGCGACGATGTCGCGCCAGCGCGCCGGGTCGGAGCCGTTGGCAGCATCCAGCTCGAGCGCCGCTAGGCCCATCCTGCGGCGCATGTCGGCCGCGTCCTCAGCAGAACCGATGATGTCGTTCGACCACTGCAGGTAGCTCGGTCCCGAGAGGCCCGAAGGACGTCTTCGGCCCGGCCCGGCGCCGGCCTGTGACTGGGGCGGCTCGGCGAGGATGGCGGCATACAGCTCGGCCGGCTCTGTCCCGCTGGTGACCTGGGCAGCCACCGTCGATCCGGCCGACGTCCCGACGACGAGATCGGCCTCGGTCAGGTCGACGCCGGCAGCCGAGAGACCGGCGATCAGACCGAGCTCCCACGCGTTGCCTGCCGCTCCGGCGCCTGCGAGAACCAGGGCTCGCCCATGCGAGGCGATGCGCGGAGTGGAAGGTGTCGTGTCCATGCGAGTCGCCTTTCGGGAGTGGCCTGTCGGGCGCTCCGTACGCCGGAGCCGCCAGGGCTTCAGAAGGTGGGCAGCTCGCCCTCGCCGGGAGTGACGCGCCGCTCGGACTCCTCGATGGGCACGTCGTTGATGCTGGCCTCACGGCGCCGCATGTAGCCCAGATCGTCGAACTCCCACTGCTCGTTGCCGTAGGACCGCCACCACTGGCCTGCCGCATCGCGCGACTCGTACTGGAAGCGGACGGCGATGCGGTTGCCCCAGAAGGCCCACAGGTTCTTGCGCAGCCTGTAGTCGAGCTCGCGTTCCCACTTGCGAGTCAGGAACTCGACGATGGCCTCCCTGCCGACAACGTGCTCGTCGCGGTTACGCCACTGGGAGGTCTCGGTGTACGCCCCGGCCACCCGCGTGGGATCACAGGTGTTCCATGCGTCCTCGGCCGCCTGCACCTTCCGGCGGGCCGTCTCCTCGGTGAATGGTGGGAGTGGAGGTCGTGGATCCATCGGCTGCTCCTGGGGACGTATGCGTCTTCGCACCCTATCGACGCGCGGGGGCCGTAGCCGTTCAATTGGGTCCAGTGCGCGCCCGCACCCGCTCTCAGAGCCAGCGACGGACCCGGTGGGTGTAGTCGTCGTAGGGCGCACCGAAGCGCTCGTGGAGGAACTGTTCTTCCGGGCGGATCGCACCCCACAGAAGGAGCTGCACTGCAACCGGCAACAGCACGAGCCCCCAGAACGTCGGTGCCAGGAACACCACACCGAGGTAGAGCGCGAGGAGGCCGACGTACAAGGGGTTGCGGGACAAGCGGTACGGTCCCTCCTCGATCACCGAGTGGGTCGCCTGCCCGGGCAGCAGCCCGGTGCTGTGCCGGCTGAAGAGCAACAGCGACCAGCCGTTCCACAGGGCGAAGAGGCCCACCAGCACCCAGCCGACCGGGATCCGCCAGCCACTGAAGGCGACAGGGTCGCCCCCGACCAGCGTGGCGAGCCAGCCGAGAACGAGGGGGGCGCCGACTGCGACGGGCGGCCAGAGCCGGAACGCGACAGATTCCGTGGAGCCGTGAGCCATGACCTGATTGTCGCTGGCCGGGTGTTCAGGTCAACGTATGCGTGTGCAGCGCGCTCACGTCGCGGCGTCGGGGGTCGGTTGGCAGGCATCGACGGCTGCACTGACGGTGCCGTGGAAGTGGTCGGCCCCGATCGCCCGTGCGAGGCCGACGGCCTCGAGGTGGTCGCGCAGCTCCACGGTGGCACGAGCCAGATGGAGCTCGATGTTGCGCTCACGCAGACCGTCGATGACCTCGCGCAGCGCCTCCTCGGCGCTGGCGTCGACCTCGCTGATGAAGGAGCCGTCGAGCACGACGTGTCGCAGGGGTTTGGGCGCGCCGTCCACGGCCGCCCACAGCCGCCGTTTGAAGAAGTGGGCGTTGGCGAAGAACAGCCGGTCCTGAATCCGGTAGACGACGACGCCGCCGGTGATGCCGGCATCCGGGTCGTCGCCGACGTCGACGTAGCGGTCCTGCTGCGCCGACCAACCGAGGACGGCGTCCGCGGGACGGGCTGCCCGGCGGACGATGTCGGCAATCGAGAGCACGACTGCGATGGTGATCGCCTCCAGCACTCCGACCCCGACGACGCACACCACGGTGATGGCGGCGATGACGACCTCGGCCTTGCTGCTGCGGGCGAGGTCGCGCCACTGGGCGGGGTCGATCAGCTTCGCTCCGGCGTAGACGATGACGGCGCCGAGCACCGCGGCCGGGAGGAACTGGATGGGTCCGGTGAGGAAGAGCAGGATGGCCGCGATGGTGGCCGCGGCGGTGAGCCCGCTCAGCTGGCTCGTCGCGCCCATGTCGTCGTTCACCGCTGTGCGGGAACCGCTGGCGCCGACGGGGATTGCCTGGGTCACACCCGCCGTCATCTGGGCAACCCCGAAGGCGAGCAGCTCCTGGTTGGCGTCGACGACCTCGTGGTGCCGGGAGGCGAAGGATCGCGCGGTGAGGATGGCGTCGGAGAACGCGACCAGGGAGACAGCGAGCGCAGCGACCACCAGGCTGCCGACATCGGATCGGGTCAGATCGGGGAAGGCAGGCCGTGGGAGTCCGCTGGGCACCGGGCCGGTGACGGACACGCCTCGGGAGGCCAGGTCGAACGCCCAGGAGCCGGCGATGCCGAGCACCACGAGAAGGAGCGCGCCCGGGATCCGCTTGCTGACCGCTCCGGCCACGACGAGGAGCGCGAGGGAGAGGGCGCCGACGACCACCGTCGCCGGATTGGCGTCGCCCAGGTGACTGGCGATGTCGACCGCCTCACGGACGGCTCCTGCCTGGTCGGTGGAGACGCCGACCAGCTTGCCGAGCTGACCGAGGATGAGCACGACGGCGACACCGGTGATGTATCCGACGAGCACCGCTTGTGAGAAGTAGTCGGCGATCCAACCGAGCCGGGCTGCGCGGGCGAACAGGAACACGATCCCGACGATGATCGCGAGCATCGCCGCGAGGGCCGCATACTCCGCACTGCCGCTGGCGGCCAGCGGCCCGATCACGGTCGCGACCAGCAGAGCGACGGGGCCCACGGGGCCGATGACCACTCGGGGAGCCGACCCCAGGAAGGCGTAGGCCACGACGGGCAGCAGGAGGGCGTACAGGCCCCCGCTGACCGGCACGCCGGCCAGCTGGGCGTACGCCATGGATGCCGGTAGCGCCACGGCTGCCACCGTCACGCCGGCAACGACATCGGTGCGCAGCCGAGCCGCCGAGTACGACCCGAAGGAGCGGGCGAACGGCACGTATCGGGTCGTCATCGGTGGACGACTCGCCGAGGCGAACGCCTTGCGACCCTGATAGGCCTTCGTGAAGGGCTGCACGTTCACAACCAACCGGACCGGACCGCATCCGTCATCGCCCGCCGGGAATGACCGGTGTTGGTGAACGGCGAGACGCAGGATGGTTGCGCTGCGTTATCACGGCCACAGTCCCGGAGCACGGGACCAAGGTCCCGGCGAAAGCGGCCCTTCGCACCTGTTCGTCCCCGGGTGCGCAGGGCGAGCGTGGGAGTGGTAAGGCACCGCATACAAGGAGTTGCCATGCTCTCGAGAGCCGGAGTGCCCGTCACGGGCCCCGTCCACCACACCGCGAGCGCCGAGAGCGCCGATAGTGCAGAGAGACCCGACCGGCCGGTGGTCGTCGGGGTCGACGGGTCGCCTGCGAGCCTCTCAGCCCTGAGGTGGGCCTGCGAGGACGCCGCTCTCCGGGGGGTGGCGCTGCGTGCCGTTGCGGCCTGTGGGCTTGTGCCCCTCGGGCGCGGGATCCAGATGGGCGCGCCCGCGGCGTGCGTCTCCAACGACCCGGAGGTCCTCACCGGGGAGTACCTGAGGAGGGTGGTGGCGCCTGTCGCCGAGGGATTCCCGGGCGTGCCCGTCGAGCGGGACGTACGCTCGGGCCGGATCGAGGACGCGCTGGAGTTCGCATCGCACGCCGCGACCGTCGTGGTCGTCGGGATGACGGCGGCCCAACAGCTGCTGCGTGGGTCCGCCACGGCCGTGGTGGCCCAGCGAACGGCGTCGACGTTCGTGACGGTTCGCGAGGACAGCGCTGGCCGGCCGGCCAGGGCACCGGTCTCGAGAAGGCCCGTCGTCGTCGGTGTCGACGGGTCCGAGGCGAGCAGGCGGGCCCTGGCCTGGGCCTACGACGAAGCGCTGCTGCGGGGTGTCGGCGTGAGGGCCGTCGCTGTGTGCGCGACCCATCCTGCGTCGTCGGTGGTCGCACGGAGCGGCGCCGCGCTGCACGCCATCCCCGGGCAGGAGTTCGCCGCGTCTGCCCAGCTGCAGAACGCAGTGGCCGCACTCCACACGACCCAGGCCGGACCGCCCGTCGACCAGGTCGTGATGCAGGGGGATGCCGGCGCATGCCTCGTCGAACAGGCTCGCACCGGGCAGCTGCTGGTGCTGGGCACCCGCCACCGTCAGGAGGAGCGCCCCGAGCGTCTGTCCCGGACGGGCAGGTGGCTCGGTTCCACCACGACCCGGGTGGTCGGCCATGCTCGAAGCGCCGTGGCCATCGTCCGTTGAGGCGCACTGACCCGGTCGTCGTGCGTTTGACGAAGTGAGCTCCGGTCCTCGACCCCTCCACAGCCATCGAGGACCGGAGCTTTGCCGGCTTGCGCAGCAGCCCACGGATCTGCGGGCGCGCACCCCCCTGGATGTGCTCGAACTGCCTCTGGCGTGCTCGAGGGCCCGGAGCCTGATCTGCTGACGCGATGGCTGGCCCGGACAGTCTCGAACGTCGCGCCTCATGCCGGGAATCCGCCCGTGGGGGAGTCCGCCCCTCATCCTCCGGCGGAGGACGGCCGCTCGCTCAGATCGGCGCAGCGCCGTCGTCGGGCGCTACGGTGGCTCCGGGCGACACGGAACCAGGCTGGAACCGTGTCGCACGGAACCACCCGCCGTTCACCGAGGAGGCCCCGTGGAACTGAGCGATGCCGCCGTCCGCGCGCTCCGGCACGCGGACCAGGTGATCCACGAGGCGGACCGGGCAGACGTCTTCGCCGTCTACGACGCGTGTCGTGCGGCGCTCGGAGCCATTGCGCAGGTCGACGACTTCTACGTGGCGCTCCTGCGGCAGCAGGAGCCCCAGCTCTCCTACCCCTATCTCTTCAGCAACGGCCGTTACCTGGAGGGCGGCACCCTGGCCTACGGCCCCGGGGGAGTCGTGGCCTGGGTCATGGCGTCGCAGAAGCCCTACCGGTACAGCGATGACCAAGGCGCGCTCCTGAACCGGGGAGTCCGGTTCGGCGACGAGGAGCTGTCGGCGGATGCGGCCGTGGTGCCCATGGTGGGGGAGGACGGGGTGGTCGGGCTCCTGGGAGCGCTGTCCGACACTCCGGGAGCCATCACGGACGAGGCCGTGACGGCGATGACCTGGCTGGCGGCCGTGGTGCTCGACCGCGTCCTGGCGGTCAGCCCGAGCAGACGGCTGAACCTCGGGCTGGTCTACCCGGAGCTGGCTGACTCCGGTCGGGCAGGCACCTTGACGGCCGTCAACCAGGCCGCCTCCGCACTGAGCCGGCTGGCGTCCGAGATCGACGACGTCCGTCGACGGCTGACGGAGAGCCCGAGCGACGACTCGGCGCTGGACCAGCTGGAGGCCCTGAGCCGCCGGTGTTTCGAAGTGCAGGCCGCTCTCGTCACGCGCCTCGGCACGCAGGCCGGCCCCGACGCCGGCGCACCGCAGGACCAGAACCCGCTCGAGATGCTGTCGCCGCGGGAGCGCGCGGTCGTGGCCCTCGTCACCGCCCCCGACGGCGATCCCGGAAACGCCGGCATCGCCAGAGAGCTGAACATCGGAACGGCGACGGTGAAGACCCACATGGCCTCCGCGCTGGCCAAGCTCGGTCTGCGCCACCGCAGCGAGCTGCGCTGGCTCGTCCCGGACGGCTCGGTCGCCGACTCTCCCGGCGACCGAGGGGCCTGACCGCGGCTACAGGCCCGTCTCCGCCTCCAGGCGCCCGGAGGCGACCGCGTCGACCAGAGCCTGGTAGTCGCGCTCGTTCTGGTCGGCGTAGGCGACGGAGAAGTCCGTGATGGCCTCGTCGAAGGACTCGCCCGCTCCCAGGTAGGACGCGATCGCGATGCGGTCGCCGGAGCGCGCGTGGGCCCGGGCCAGCGTCGCGCCGCAGAGCTGCGCGTATGCCGTCATCGCGTCCGAGTGCATCGCGTCGACGTCGGCGGAGCCCTTCCAGTCACGCAGCTGACGAAGGTAGAAGTCACGCACCTGGCCGTCCAACCCGTTGACGCGCTGCCAGCCGAGGAAGATGTCGCTGGCCGCCTGCATCAGCCGCTGCCCGGCGACGACGCGCTGCCCGTGGTTGGCGTACCTGCTCTTGCCCACGAACCTTTCCAGGACCGACGCTTCGGCCTCCTTGGCCTGCAGGAAGAGAGGGTCCTGGTCGTCCCTGCCGAGCAGGAGCAGGATCCAGGCACGTGTGCCGACACTGCCTACGCCCACCACCTTCCGGGCGGCATGGACGTAGTGGAAGGCCTCGAGCAGCTCGCGCCGGTCGGTCTCCAGCGTCCGTCGATAGGAACGAATGAGGGCCTGCAGCTCCCCTTCGAGGTCGTCGCGGCGCGCGCCCGCGGGCATCAGCTCCTCGATCGGCACGATCAGGGGGACGTCGGAGACGATGCGCGGTTGTCCGTCGACCTCGTGGGTGAGCTTGGCGAAGGCCTGCATGCTGTCACGGGTGCGTGCCTTGGCGAGGTTGGCCTTCGTCCTGGCCCGCTGCTTCTTGGAGACGCTGCTCTTGAACGTCTCGAACGCCGTGTCGACATCGATGTGGGCGTACCAGACGTCCAGATTGCGAGCCGACGCGAACAGCCGCATCCGGGTGCGGTACTCCTCGACGCATGCCCGGACGACCGCCCGGCGCTCTGCAGGCGCGAACCCCCGGTCCCGGCCGGCGATCTCGAAGCTCGCCGCGAGCCGCTTCACGTCCCACTCCCAGGGTCCGGGAAGGGTCTCGTCGAAGTCGTTGATGTCGAACATCATGCGACGTTCCGGGGAGGCGAAGATCCCGAAGTTCGACAGGTGGGCATCTCCGCAGAGCTGGGTGTTCAACCCAGACCGGGGGGTGGCGGAGAGGTCGTTGGCCATGATCAGGGCCGCACCCCGGTAGAACGTGAACGGCGAGACCAGCATCCTGCCGTAGCGCACGGGCACGAGCTCGGGGACCCGGCTGAGGCCTTGCCCTTCCAGCAGCGCGATCGGGTCGGCTCGGTTGGGGTGCGGCTCCCAGCGGCCATGGCTGCTTCTCGACGTCTCGTTGCGGGCGGCCTTGCCCCTGGCCACACGCTCAGCGACGCTCAGGTGGGTCAGCCTCCGGGCAGGCTTGCCCTCGCCCAGCTCCGCAGGCCTCGTCGTCGGTGTCGTCAGAGTGCTCATCGTCTCTCCTCACAGGCGTGACGCCTCCGGGACGGTGGGCGTCGCAAGCTCCTCCCGACGTTGTCACCAGGAAACGCCTCTGGCATCACCTCCAGAGGGCGATGTCGGCCCGATCGCGAGCCCTCTTGCAGGGTGGGCTCCGGCCACCGATCCTTGGCGTGTGGAGAGCGGTGGCGTGACCGTCGACGTCTGGGTGCGCGAGACGAGCGACGTGGGACCCTGCGACCCGGCCATGCTCGATGTCGAGGAACGCAAGCGGTGGGCGCGCCTCGTGCGCCCGGACGACGCGGCGGCGTACCTCTCGTTGCACGTGCTCGCCCGCTCCGAGATCGGCCGTGTCGTCGGCCGATCAGCGGCGTCGCTCACCTTTGACCGCACGTGCCCCGACTGCGGCCGCCAGCACGGCGCCCCACGCCTGCTCGACGAACCCGCGCTGCACGTGTCGCTGAGTCGCACCCGGTCCCTCGTCGCGCTCGCGCTCAGCCGTTCGGGCCGGGTCGGTGTCGACGTGGAGGACCTCGACGGGGCGCGCTTCGCCGGCTACGAAGCCGTGGCCCTGCTCCCGGACGAACGAGCCTGTGCAGCAAGGGGACCCGCTGACGTGACCGCGTGGGTGCGCAAGGAGGCCGCCCTCAAGGCGCTCGGGAGCGGCCTTCGTCTCGACCCCACGACCTTCGCGACGCCGTCGCCCGGCGTTCCGGCCCAGGTCGCCCCCCGTATGCCATGGGTGACCGTCGTCGACCTCGACGTGCCGGCACCGTATGCCGCCGCCGTCGCTCTCGAGGCCGCCACGGGACCGGTGACGATCCGTCGCCACTGACCCTGCCGGGACAACGGGTCAGCCGGCCCCGACGAGCGGGGGTAGGGGAGTGGTCCAGAGCCACCGCTCCAGCAGCTCACGCGCCCGTCCTGCGGCCGCGTCGCCGTCTCCCGAGGTAGCGCCACGGACGAACGACTCGACGTGCCCGACGAACTCGTCCGTGCTCACCGAACCGTGCCGGTGCAGGGCCACCCACTCGCGCAGCAGGCGGAAGAAGGCGTCGTCGCCGACCTGCAGCCGTAGGGCGTGCAGGGTGAGGGCTCCGCGCTTGTAGACGCGGTCGTCGAACATGAGGTCGGGCCCGGGGTCCGCGAGGACGATGTCCCGTGGCAGCCGGGCGAGCCTGGTCCAGTGGGTCTCCGCGTTCACCCGGACGTGAGTCCGGTGGGCATGCTCGGCCCACAGCCACTCGGCATAGCAGGCGAATCCCTCGTTGAGCCAGATGTCGGCCCACGTCACCGGGGTGAGGCTGTTGCCGAACCACTGGTGAGCCAGCTCGTGCGCGACGAGGCGTTCGTGCCGACGGCGGCCGTCGAGCCAGTTCGGCCCGAACGTCGCCATGGCCTGGGCCTCCAGGGGGATCTCGAGGTCGTCGGCCGTGACCACGACGGTGTAGTCGTCGAAGGGGTAGGGGCCGAAGAGCGACGCGTAGAGCCGCGCCATCTCGGCGAGCGGGGCCAGGTCGTGCATGACGTCGCGCTCCCGCTCCGAGGGCAGCACCACGGCCATCGGCACGTCGGCCGTGGCCAGTGTCCGCCGGACGTACCGGCCGACGTGGACGGTGGCGAGGTAGGTGGCCATGGGGACGTGCTGCTCGAAGACCCACCGAGTCCGGCTCCCACTGGCGCGAGCCGACTCCAGGGTGCCGGTTGCCACGACGTCGTAGGGGGAGTCGCACTCGAAGGCCAGCCGGTAGGTGGCCTTGGTCCTCGGGTGGTCGTTGCACGGAAACCACGTCGCTGCGCCGTTGGGCTGTGCGGCCACGAGCGCTCCCTCGGTGAGCTCCTCCCAGCCGATGTCGCCCCAGCGGGTCGCCACGGGACCGGGCGTGCCGGCATACGTGATCGCGACGAGGGTGCGGTCGCCCGGCGCCAGCGGCGCCCGCGGAGTGACGACGACCCGCGGCCCGCGATGCACCCACCTGGCGGCGGCGCCGCCGACCGACACCTTGAGGACCCGCAGCCCGGCGAGGTCGACGACGAGGCGTCGCACGTCCTCGAGGGCCGTGACGTGGAGGACCGCGCGCCCGGAGAGGCGGTTGCTCGACACCTTGTAGTCCAGCTCGAGGTCGTAGTGGGTCACCTCGTATGCCGGGTCGCCGCGGTCCGGGGTGTACGGGTCGGTGAGCGTGTGCAGGTGCTGGGTGTTGCCACCCGTCATCGCGGGCCGCCGGAGACGTTGCCTGAAGGCCGGCCCACGGGGGCGGCGCCGCTCCACGCCGCGATCGGGTTGCCCGTCCAGCGCGTCCCGGCCGGCACGCTCTCGCCTCGGAGCACGAGCGAGCCGGGCCCCACGGTCGCGGCCGCTCCGATGCTCGCCGCCGGCAGGATCACCCCGTTGGGACCCAGCGTGGCTCCGTCCTCGAGGGTGACCGTGTCCATGCTCATGATTCGATCATGGAAGAGATGGGTCTGCAGGACGCACCCCCGGTTCACGGTCACGCCGTCGCCGAGCGTCACGAGGTCGGCCTCCGGCAGCCAGTACGTCTCGCACCAGACGCCCCGACCGATGCGGGCGCCGAGGCTGCGCAGCCAGACGTTGATGGCGGGCGTGCCCGTCGCCGTCCAGGCGAACCACGGGGCGGCGACCATCTCGACGAACGTGTCGACCACCTCGTTGCGCCACACGAACGAGCTCCACAACGGATGCTCGACGGCGCCGATGCGCCCGACGACGGCCCATTTCGCCAGGGTGGTCACGCCGGCGGCGACGGCGCCGGCAGCCGCGAGGACGATCCCGCCGAGAGCCGCCGCGCCGGCGAGGCCGGTCACGTCGACGAGCCACTGGAGTGCGACGAGGACGCTGACGGCGATCGCGACGGTCACCATGACCGGGATGATCCGGCACAGCTCGACCAGGCCGCGGATCACCTTCAGGCGCAACGGGGGCGCGAAGGTCCGCTCGTCGTCGGAGCCCTGCGGAGGTCGCCTCAGCCGCACCGGCGGGCTGCCGATCCAGCTGGAGCCGGCCTTCGACTTCTCCGGGGCAGCCGACAGCACCGCGACCAGCCCGTGTTTCGGGACCCGCCGCCCCGGGGCCGTCATCCCGCTGTTGCCGAGGAAGGCCCGCTTGCCGATCTTGGCCGGGGCGATGTGTACCCAGCCGTGGGCGAGCTCGTAGCCGGCCACCATCGTGTCGTCGGCGAGGAAGGCCCCGTCGGCGACGGACGTCATCGCCGGCAGCAGGAGCACGGTGGAGGCCTCGACGTCACGGCCCACCTTGGCGCCCAGTGCGCGCAGCCACACCGGCGTCACCAGGCTCGCGTAGACCGGGAAGAGCAGCGTGCGGGCCTGGTCGAGGAGGCGCTCGGTCGCCCACACCTGCCACCCGACCCTGCTGCGCACCGGGAAATAGCCCTCGCGCAGCCCGACCCCGAGCAGGCGCACCAGCACGATCGTGATGACGACCAGCGTCGCGAGTGAGAGCACGGTGAGGAGCGGCACCGCCGCGTAGGCCGTCAGGACCGCCTCCCCCGAAGCCGTGGCCCGCGCGACGGCGCCACCGAGGAGGAGCACTCCGGGGAGCAGGGCCAGGAACGGCATGAGCGACAGGACGATCCCGGAGAGCCCGTAGACGGCCAGCCACGCCGGAGCGTTCGGCGGCCGCGCCGCGGGCCAGTCCGAGTGTGGCGAACCGAGGACGCGGGCGGCGGGGGACCCGGCCACGACGCGCCCGGGTCGGACGGACTTCAGGACGGTCGACCCGGCCTCGACGACGACGCCGCGCCCGATGTGGACATCGGGTCCGATCGTGCTGCGGGCACCGACGACCGCCTCCCGGCCGATGTGGATCTCCCCGAGGTGGACGACGTCACCGTCGATCCAGTAGCCGGAGAGGTCCACCTCGGGCTCGACGCTGCCACCGGCCCCGATCGTCAGCATGCCCGTGACCGGTGGCACCGAGTGCAGGTCGACCCCGGCCCCGACCGAAGCGCCCAGTATCCGCGCGTAGTAGATGATCCACGGCGCGCCCGCCATCGAGACGGCCCCCATCGCGTCGGCGAAACGCTCGGCGGCCCAGAGCCGCATCTGCACGCTTCCCCCGCGCGGGTAGCTCCCGGGGCGGACACCGGCGAGCAGCGCCCGCGCAGCCAACGCGGACAGGCCCATCCGGCCGAACGGGGTGATGAAGACCAGCCAGCCGACCGCCAGCGCCCACCACGAGACGGGCTGTGACCAGTCCGCGAGCCCGGCGAGACGCAGCACCTCGGTCAGGGTCGCGAGGCCGACGAGCCACTGCAGGCCCTTGACCGTGAGCAGGACCACGGACACGACCGTCTGCACGAGCTGGGTGCGTGGTGGGATACGGCGCACCGTGCGGTGGGTCCGCGACCCGTCGGTGGTCTCCATGGTCTCGAGAAGGTCAGCCTGTGCGCCGAGCCGGGGATGGGCGTGCACGTCGGCCACGGTGACCGTGGGGTAGCGCTCACGCAGCAGGGTCACGAGACGCGCCGAGGAGAGGCTGCCGCCGCCGTGGTCGAAGAAGTCTGCGTCGAGCGAGCCCACGTCGGTGCCGAGGACGGCAGCCCAGTGGCCGGCGACCCACCCGGCGGTGTCGGAGAGCTCGCCGGCCTCGTCCGGAGCGGTCCGGGGCAGCGGCCACGGCAGCGCCGCCCGGTCGACCTTGCCGGAGGTGCGGGTCGGCAGCCCATCGACGAGCGCGAGTACCGGGACGAGGGCCGCGGGCAGCTCCTCGTGCAGGCGGGCGAGGGCCCGGTCCCGGTCGAACTCCGCCGGCGCGTCCGGTGACTCGCCTGTACCGAGCGGTTCAGGCACCACGTAACCGACGAGGACCTGGCTGCCGGAGGGCGTCGTCTTGACCGCCGCCGCTCCGCCGGACACCCCGGGCAGGGACTGGAGGGCAGCGTCGATCTCGCCGAGCTCGATGCGCCGGCCACCCAGCTTCACCTGCTCGTCGGCACGCCCGACGAAGACGAGCCCGTCGGCGTCGTTGACGACGAGGTCACCGGAGCGGTATGCGCGCTCCCATCCGAGCGTCGGCATGGGGGCGTACTTCTCCGCGTCCTTGGCCGGGTCGAGGTAGCGGGCCAGGCCGACCCCCCCGATGATGAGCTGACCGGTCTCGCCGGGTGCGACGGGTCGCTCGTCGGGGCCGACCACGGCGAGGTCCCACCCGTCGAGGGGCAGGCCGATGCGGATCGGGCCCGTCCCGTCGAGCCGTGCCCCACAGGAGACGACGGTGGCCTCGGTCGGGCCGTAGGTGTTCCAGACCTCACGTTCCGGGTCGACCAGCCGCGCTGCGAGCTCGGGCGGGCACGCCTCGCCGCCGAAGATGAGCAGGCGCACCGGCTCGAGGGCCTCCGCCGGCCACAGGGCGGCGAGGGTCGGGACGGTGGACACGACCGTGACCTCCTGCGCCACGAGCCACGGTCCGAGGTCCATGCCGGTGCGTACCAGACTCCGGGGTGCGGGGACGAGGCAGGCGCCGTGACCCCAGGCGAGCCACATCTCCTCGCACGAGGCGTCGAAGGCGACCGAGAGCCCGGCGAGCACGCGGTCGCCGGGACCGATCGGCTTGTCCTGCAGGAACATCCGAGCCTCGGCATCGACGAACGCCGCCGCTGAGCGATGAGAGACTGCGACGCCCTTGGGGACGCCGGTCGACCCGGACGTGAAGATCACCCAGGCGTCGTCGTCCACGCGCACCTCAGGGAGGGCGGCCCGCCGGCGCCGGCCCTGTCGGGCGTGGCGGGACGGCGCATGCCGCGTCGTCCTCGTGGGCGCCGGCACCGTGATCTGCCGGCGAGCCCCGACGATTGCCGTGACCCCGGCCTCGGAGAAGACGAGCTCGGCACGCTCCGGCGGGTCGTCGACGTCCACGGGCACGTAGGACGCGCCGGCGTGCAGGATGCCGAGGATGGCGACGTAGAGGTCGACCGTCCCGGAAGGAACGTGGACGCCCACCCGGTCACCACGGCAGACGCCTGCAGCCACCAGCCCCGCCGCCATGCCCCGCGCCTGCTCGGTCAGCTGGAGGTAGGTCAGGACCTCCCGGGTGTCGTCGAGCGCCGGCTCGTCAGGATGACTCGCGGTGACGGCCGCCAGCGCGTCGACGAGCGTCCTCGGCGCGGCGGCACGGTCACCGGCAAGCAGGGGATCCACCACGCGTCCTCCTCCTCCGGGCCGACACCCGTACATCGACCATCACCCTGCCGAACCTAGAGCCGCCGGGTGAACGATTGGGGCTGATCCGCCGAGTCGACCGGGCCGGGTCGGTCTCACCCAGCCGATCTGGCGGGGTCATGGCCGCCCGGTTCCTCGATGAGGTGACTCGATGTCACCTCGAGGCCCAGGGCGGTCAGGGAGGCGAGCACGCCGACGAGCTCCTGGCTGTCGTGCACGCGCACCGTCAGCGTGGTGCTGGCACCGTCGCTGTCGGACCACACCGCATACGGCCAGACGTCGCGTTCATCGACGTCCCCGGTCACCACAACGACCGCACGCATGCTCGTCCGCCTCTCCCGTCGGAGGGTGTTCAGGTCCTCACCGCAGCATCTCGTGACGTCGGCCGGGTCGCGTCACCCGCCGAGGGGGAGATGCGCCGAGCACCCCTAGTACAGCTCGAGGTCGGCAGCCCGGCGGATGGCGGCACGCCGGCTGCCGACGCCGAGCTTCTGGTAGATGTGGGCGATGTGCGTCTTGGCCGTGTGCAGCGAGATGAACTCGGCCTCGGCGATCTCCGCGTTGGTGAGGTTGGTCGCGAGGTACTGCAGGATCACTCGCTCCCGGTCCGTGAGGTGCTCGCCCCACCCCGGCTGGTTGCGCTGGGGCCCCTGCGTGAGTCGTCCCAGCACCTGCGTCAGGGCGGCCGGGTGGGTGGTGCCGTGGCGCAGGTGGCTCTTGAGCAGCTCTGCCATCTCCTTGCCTGCCGTGAGGAAGGGGCCGAAGAGCTGGTACGGCTCGGCCGCAGCCAGGGCGAGCTCCAGGGCGGCGTGGGTGCCCGGCTGACCCAGTGCCTCCCGCGCCTCGGCCTCGATGCAGTGGGAGAGGCAGGCGACGTGCACGAGCGTGTCACCGGTCGGCACCCGCCCGAGCTCGACCAGCGCGGCAGCTGGATCTCCAGCCTGCAGCAGGACACTCGCCCGCTGGGCCGGCGCCAGCCGGTACTCCTGCTCGGTCACGGGGGCCGAGGCGAGCGCCACGGCCTCTCCCGTCCTCCCTTCCGCCATGAGCGCCATGCCCTGCACCCCGGCGAGCATCGACGGCCACCACGGCGGCACGGGGTCGGACGTGATCATCGCGGCGATCTGCGTGAGGCTGCTGCGAGCAGCCTTGGTGTCGCCGAGCGCCAGGCAGGTCTTCGCGTGGAAGCCCAAGGTCAGGCCGCGCAGCTCCCAGTCGAAGGGGAGCACCATCGACAGGCTCCGCTCCAGCTCGGACCTCGCCTGCGTGAAGTTGCCTCGCCAGTAGTCGAACCAGCCGAGATAGGCGACGGCCGGAGCCAGCGTCGCGAGCCCGACCCAGCCCCGCTCCTCCGCCCGAGCGAGCACGTCGAGAGCCAGGTCGTGCACCTCGCCCAGTCGCCCCTCCGCGACGGCCGGGATGCATGACTCCGCCAGCGCGGTCAGCTCGAGGGCGAGCAGACCGGTGTCGTGGGCAGTGGAGGCCGAGGCTCGCAGCATCTCGAGGGACAGCTCGGCATGGCTTTCAAGGCGCGCCTCGCCCATGCCCACGAAAACCTGGACGGACGCCTGCATGGCCGGGTCCGGGATGTGGTCGCTCCCGTCGATGCGCGCCAGCAGGGCAGTACCGGTCTCGACCACGGCACCCAGACCGTGGTCGTAACCGGAGAGGAAGAGCTCGACGACCGCCGCCCGCTCCTCGAACCCCGCCGGCGCCGACTCAGACAGCAGGCCGGCCTCGGCCCGGGCTGCGACGACCTCCGCGTGGGCGCGTTCCAGCTTGCCGCGACGCACGAAGACGAGGGCCTTGGCCAGATGCGTGTCGTTGCACGACGCCGCGATGTGCGAGAGCTGTTCGATCGCGTCCAGGACGGCGTCGACCCGGCCTTCCAGGAAGAGCTCCATCCAGCGTTCGGAGAAGATCCGCGCCGCCAGCTGCCCGTCGGCCGCCGCGACCGCATGCTTGATCGCGGTCGGGGCGTCGACGTCGCTCCACCACCTGGCTGCAGACGCATTCAGGACGGCTGCCCGCTCGGGCAGGCTGGTCGACAGGCGGCGTCGGAGGTGCGCCGCGAAGAGCGGATGCCAGCGGTACCACGCCTCGCCCCCCGAGATGTCACCCCTCGTGAGGAAGAGTCCGTCGGAGAGACACCGTTCGAGCATCACCTCGGCGGTGTTGGTGCCGCGGATGGCATCGAGGAGGGAGGGGCAGACCTGCTCGTCGAGGCAGCTGTCGAGGACGAAACCGCGCATCTCGTCGCTGAGGGATGCGAGGACCTCCGTCGCGAGGTAGTCCGAGAGTGCCTGGTCACGACGAAGCTCCGTCGGCACGTAAGGGGACCGGTCGTTCCGGCGCGCAGCCAGGATCGCCATGCGCACTCCCGCGGGCCATCCTCGCGTCGCCCGATGGATGGAGTCGACCGTCTCAGGGTCGAGATCGAGACCGGACGCCCACACGGCAGCGGCGGTCTCAACGGCGGTGAACGCCAGGTCGTCGTGGGCCAGGTACGCGAGACGGTCGTCGAGCCTGAGCCGCTGCAGTCGCAGCGCCGGTACCACCCGGGCCCCGATGAGGATGCGCATGTTCGCGGGTGCCCACCTGAGCAGGTGGTTGACCACGGCAACCGACGCCTTCGACCCTGTGAGGTGCTGTGTGTCGTCGAGGGCCAGGGTGAGGGGTTCCGCGGTGTCGTAGAACGCCTCGAGCAGCGAGTCGACCAGGGTCAGCGGCTCGGCTCTCAGCGACGAGGCACGTAGCGGTCCGAGAGCGGCGGTCAGCTCCTCGATACCGGCGAGGCCGGCGGCGGAGACGAGGTCCGACACCAGGCGGGCCGGGTCCCTGTCGAAGTCGTCGAGGGTCAGCCAGAGTCCGGCGCCGTGGGCCTCCTGCCGCCGCACGGCCGCGGCGAGCAGGGTGGACTTGCCGAAGCCCGCCATGCCCGCCAGCACGGCGACCGGCCGCCGGTCGAGCAGGGGCGTGAGCCGCGGGCGGTCGATGATCCCGGCCGAGGGCAGTGGAACAGTCATGCGCGCGTGACGTGGACCGACCATGGGTTTCCCTGCTGGTGCGATAGGTCATCCCTGCTGGTGGATGCGTGCGAGTCCCTGACACCACGAGAGTAGCCACGAGGTACCGCGCCGTAAGCGGTATCCGCGGGTTCGGGGAGGTTGGGGTCACCATGCGGGTGTACGAGATCGTCGTCGACGGTGAGCTGTCGGCCGACGTCGCCGACTCGCTTGGTCCGATCAGCCGCCGCGACGTCGACGGCTCGACCGTCCTCAGCGTGCCGATGGCCGACCCGGACGCGCTGGCGCGCGTGCTCGCACTGCTGGAGACGCTGGCGATCGGTGTGACGGCCATGCACAGCGTCGGGGACGCCTGATCGGAGCTGGTCCGGGCAGGCCCGGGGGGCGCCTCACAGGCGGGTGCAGCTCCACTGATCCCCGCGTGAGTAGGCGAACGAACCACTAGGAGAGCGGGTTTCGCACCTGACCCGACCGTCCGCTATGGTCTACCTCGCACCCACGGGGTTTCGGCTCCACAGGGTTGGCAGGCGGACGTAGCTCAGTTGGTAGAGCGCAACCTTGCCAAGGTTGAGGTCGCCGGTTCGAGCCCGGTCGTCCGCTCCGCCGAAGGGCCCGTCGACACCTGTCGACGGGCCCTTCGCCTGTCTGCCTCCGGCGCTGGGACCCGGCGGTCCGTAGGCTGTCGCCATGGCTGCGTCCAGCAAGGCCCCCGCCGTGGAGATCGAGGTCGGAGACCACCCCGTGCGCCTCTCGAGCCCCGACCGCGTCTACTTCTCCGAGCGCGGCGAGACCAAGCGCGACCTCGTCGACTACTACCTCTCCGTCGGTCCCGGCATCGTCAACGCCCTGCGCGAGCGGCCGTGCATGCTGCACCGCTTCCCCAAGGGCGTCGACGGCCCCAAGGTGCACCAGAAGCGGCTGCCCGCCGGCGCCCCGCCCTGGGTCGAGACGGTGCGCCTGCACTTCCCGCGCTACGGGCTACACGCCGACGAGCTGTGCGTGACGCGTCTGGCCGACGTGATCTGGGCCGTGCAGATGTCGACGGTCGAGTTCCACCCGTGGAACAGCAGGCGCGCCGACACCGAGAGTCCAGACGAGTGGCGGATCGACCTCGACCCGATGCCGGAGTGCGGCTTCGACACGGTGCGCCGCGCCGCCGAGACCACCCACGAGATCCTCGAGGAGCTCGGCGCCGTCGGCTGGCCAAAGACCTCGGGCGGCTCGGGCCTGCACGTCTACGTCCGGATCGCCCCCGACTGGGGCTTCCAGGACGTGCGCCGCGGAGCCCTCGCCTTCGCCCGGGAGGTCGAGCGGCGCCTGCCCGACGAGGTGACGACGACCTGGTGGCGCAGGGACCGTTCGCCCGAGGACCTCTTCGTCGACTACAACCAGAACGCTCGCGACCACACCATCGCCGCCGCCTACAGCGTGCGGGGCAACCCGCGTGGCACCGTGTCGGCGCCGCTGGCCTGGGAGGAGATCCCCGACGCGGAGCCGCAGGACTTCACGATCGCCACGATGCCGGGCCGTTTCGCGCGTCTCGGGGACCTGCACGCCGGCATCGACGACGCCGTCTTCGACTTCAGGGTCCTGCTCGAGTGGGCCGACCGCGACGAGCGCGAGGGGAAGGACGTGCCACCGGAGCCGGAAGAGGCCGAGATCCGGTGACCCGCCCGAACCGAACGGCCCGTCCGCTCGTTCCAGCACTGTGAGCCCACACCGACGAATCACCCCCAGGGAGACATCGTGACCGTCCTGCACGACTTCAAGGCCACCACCATCGACGGCCGGGAGGTGTCGCTGACCGAGTACGCCGGCGATGTCGTCCTTGTCGTCAACACCGCCAGCGAGTGCGGCTACACGCCGCAGCTGGGCGGACTCGAGAAGCTCTACGAGACCTACCGCGAGCGGGGTCTCACGGTGCTCGGCTTCCCGTGCAACCAGTTCGGCGGCCAGGACCCCGGCAGTGACGAGGAGATCGGCGCCTTCTGCCAGAAGAACTACGGCGTCAGCTTCCCGATGTTCTCCAAGGTCGACGTCAACGGCCCGGGCGAGCACCCCCTCTTCACGTGGCTCAAGTCCGAGAAGGGTGGATTGCTGGGGAGCCGGATCAAGTGGAACTTCACCAAGTTCCTCGTCGCCCGCGACGGCACCGTCATCGGCCGCTGGGCGCCGACGACAGAGCCGGCCGACCTCGCCGACGACATCGAGAAGGCGCTCGGCACGTAGGCCCTACGATCTGCGGGTGGATCACGCCCGCTTCGCCGACCGGGACGCCCACGGGGTCGTGGACGTCCGGCACGGACCCGAGGCTCTCGACGCGATCACGCGCGAGGGCTTCTGGGCCGTGGTGGCCACCTTCGAGGGCGACGTCACCGCCGTCCGCTTCGAGCAGGTCACGACGAGGGCGTATGCCGTGGGCCCCGGTCCCGATGCCGACGCGGCTCGAGCGGTGGCCTGGGAGCCGCTCGACCGTCACTGGCACAGCTCGCTCGACCGGACGGCATACGTCGCCGCCGTGCAGGAGGTCCGTGAGCGCATCGCGGCGGGCACCGTCTACCAGGTCAACGTCTGCAGGGTCCTCAGCCACGAGCTGCACGACGAGGCCGACCTCGACGGACTGGATGTGCTTCTGCGACAGGGTAACCCGGCGCCGCACGCCGCGCGGATCCGGTGCGATGCGGCAGGGGTGGACGTCGTGAGCGCCTCCCCGGAGCTGTTCCTGTCCCGTCGTGACGGGCGCATCGTGACACGCCCGATCAAGGGGACGGCTGCGACGGCGGCGCAGATGCTGCCGAAGGACCACGCCGAGAACGTCATGATCGTCGACCTCATGCGCAACGACCTGTCCGCCGTGTGCGACCCGGGCAGCGTCTCGGTCGACGAGCTCTGCGCCGTCGAGGAGCATCCCGGGCTCGTGCACCTCGTCTCCACCGTGAGCGGCCGGCTGCGCGACGACGTCGGCTGGCGCGAGGTCTTCGCGGCCGCCTACCCGCCCGGATCTGTCTCGGGAGCACCGAAGTCGAGCGCGCTCGAGGGGATCCGCGACCTGGAGACGGCGCCGCGCGGTCCGTACTGTGGGGCGCTGGGCTGGGTGGACGCCGACACGCGAGAAGCGGACGTCGCCGTCGGCATACGCACCTTCTGGGCCGAGCGCGACGACGCCGGGCAGCGCTGGCTGCGGTTCGGGACGGGGGCCGGGATCACGTGGCACTCGGACCCCGAGGGAGAGTGGGCCGAGACCGAGCTCAAGGCCGCTCGCCTCATCGGCCTGGCCGCCGGCACTGTGACACCATGAAGCCCCCCGTCGGGCGCCTTCCGGGCGGTCGCCGAGCCATAGGAAGGGACCATGAGCACCATCACGCGCGTCTGGGTGAACGGCGACCTCGTCGACCCGACCGGGCCGTCCGTCTCGGCCCTGGACCACTCGGTCACGGTCGGCGACGGCGTCTTCGAGACGGCGAAGATCGCCGCAGGGCGGCCCTTCGCCCTGACCCGCCACCACCGACGCCTCGAGCGCTCGGCCGCCGGCCTCGGGCTGCCCCAACTCGACCTCGCCGTGCTCGACAAGGGCCTCGCCGCGGTGCTCGACGGGCCGCCCATCGAGTTCGGCCGGCTGCGCTACAGCGTGACGGGCGGCATCGGACCGCTGGGCTCCGACCGCGAGGACGCGGAGCTGACCTACATCGTGCTGGCGGCTCCGCAGCCGCTCCCGCCCGAGAGTGGGAAGCTCACCGTCGTCCCCTGGACGCGCAACGAGCGCTCGGCCGTCGTGGGGCTCAAGACGACGTCGTACGCCGAGAACGTCGTCGCCCTCGCCCGCGCCAAGGCGGCCGGCGCCATCGAGGCGGTCTTCGCCAACACCCGGGGCGAGCTGTGCGAGTGCACCGGCAGCAACGTCTTCGTCGTCGTCGACGGCGCCGTCCTCACACCCCCTGCCGACTCGGGGCTGCTGCCCGGCATCACCCGCGAGCTCACCATCGAGTGGGGGCGGGCGGCCGGCATCGAGGTGCGCGAGCAGGCCCTGCCCCTCGAGGTGCTGCGCAGCGCCGACGAGGTGTTCATCACCAGCTCGACCAAGGACGTCCTGCCGATCCACGCCGTGGACGACCGGACGCTCCCGTCGGAGCACCCGGTGACGACTGAGCTCCAGCGGGTGTTTCGCAGCAACGCCGAGCTGGACGCCGACCCGTGAGCGGGGACGAGCGCGCGGACCGGCGCCCGCCGGTCGACTACTCCGACGACAACGTCACCCTCGACGCGTCCGAGGATCGGTGGGCCTGGCGGGCGCGCCTGCGGCGCAACCGCGTGACCCATCTCGTCTGGCGCACCGCCGTCGGGGTCGTCGGCGGGGTCGTGACGATCGCCGGCCTCATCATGGTGCCGGCGCCCGGACCTGGTTGGCTCGTCGTCTTCTTCGGCCTGCTGATCCTCGCCAGCGAGTTCGAGTTCGCCCAGCGCTGGCTCGACTTCGCCAAGCGCCACGTGAGCCTCTGGAACGACTGGATCATGGCCCAGGCCGTCTGGGTGCGTGGCCTCGTCGCCCTCGGCACCTTGCTCATCGTGTGGGGCGTCCTCTGGGGCTATCTCGCCCTGGCCGGCATCCCGCAGTTCGTTCCCGAGTGGGCCGAGCAGCTGCTGACGCAGGTCCCGGGGGTCGGCTGACGGTTGCGGCGGCGCGGCCCGGCGCGCGCCGCGGGGGGCGATTACCGCCAGCCTGTCGCTACCGGCTATTGTTTCCCTCCGTCACCCCGACGCCGTGTCGGCACAGGGGTGCCCGGACGTGTAGCTCAGTTGGTTAGAGCGCTCGCTTCACACGCGAGAGGTCAGGGGTTCGAGTCCCTTCACGTCCACCACCACCCCGCGAGGCGCGTCGCCTCCGCTCAGACGGGCTCCGGCCGGCGCTCCGGGGCGCCGGGAGTCCTCTGGAACGCCGCGACGGCCTCCTCCACCGAACCGAAGATGTGCTTGGCGTCGACGTCCTTCAGCACGTCGAGCTTGGTCAGGGTCGCGAGCAGCTGCGGATCCGTCGCCGCCATGGCGAACGTCGCGCCGCGGGTGTGCACGAAGTTGACCAGGCCCCGTAGCGCGGCGCCGGCGGAGTAGTCCACGTCCGAGACCGACGAGCAGTCCAGGACGAACCACGACACCGGGTCCGGAGTCTTCTCCATGAGCTCTTGCACGTCGTCCGAGAACTGGTTGGCGTTGGCGTAGAACAGGTCTGCGTCGTATCGGAAGACGAGCAGTCCGGGGGCGCTCTGCATACCGGGCTCGGCGAGCGCGTAGGTCTCCTCGCCCTCCTTGCTCACCCCGACCACGAACTGGTGCGGGTGGTACTGCCGGCGGATCACGTCGACGACGGACAGCACGATGGCCAGCACGATGCCCTGCTCCACCCCGATGGCGAACACCGTCACGGCGGTGATGAGCGCGATGTAGAACTCGCTCGTCCGCGTGGCCCGGACCCGGCGCAGGCCGGACAGGTCGACCAGGTCGATGCCGATGAGGAAGACGATGGCCGCCAGCACGGACTTCGGCATGTCGGTCAGGAGGCTGGTCAGGAAGAGCAGCACGAGGAGAACGGCGGCAGACATCGTCATGTTGGCGACCTGGGTCTTGCCATGCTGCTCGTCGAGGATCTGCGTCTTCGTGGGGCTGCCGTTGACCACGAAGGTCCCGGAGAGCCCGGCTGCGATGTTCGCACCACTCAGGCCGACGAGGTCCTGGTTGACGTCAACCCGGTCCCCGTGCCGAGCCGCGAAGCTTCTCGACGTCGCCGCGCTCTGGGCGATGATGAGCACGAAGCAGGAGAAGGCCACCCCGAGCAGGAGTGGCACGTCGGACCATCCGACGCCCTGCGGCAGACCGATCGGTGGGAAGCCGCCCTGGACCTGACCGATGACGGTCACCCCGTGGGCGGACATGTCGAGCCAGGCCGACAGGGCGATGGAGAGCACCACGGCGATGATGGCGCCCGGCACGCTAGGGAGAAACTTCTTGAAGCCGACGATGATGGCGAGCGTGCCGACGGCGAAGGCCAGGGTGGGCAGACTCGTCTCGCCGAGATGGGTCAGGGTGTACCACTGCTGCTCGAACCAGCCCCCGGTGCCCTTCGAAATGCCCAGCATGCCCGGGATCTGACCGCTGAAGACCTGGATGCCGACGCCCGTGAGGAATCCGATCAGGACGGATGACGAGAGGAAGTCTCCCAGGAAGCCGAGTCGTAGGAGTCGGGCGAGCATGAGCATGGCCCCGCAGATCAGTGCCGTCAGCGAGGTCAGGGCCAGCCACTGCGGCGAGTCCGGCGTCAGGCCGGCGATGCCCAGGCCGGCCAGGCCAGCGGCCAGGATGGCCGCGGTCGCGGAGTCGGCGCCCACGACCAGGAGCCGCGATGAGCCGAGGAGGGCGAAGGCGAGCGCGGGGAACACGATCGTGTAGAGACCGGTGACCACGGGCACGTGGGCGATGGACGTGTAACCCATCGTCTCGGGGATGGCGACGGCGGTCAGGGTGAGGCCGGCCACGATGTCCCCTCGGAGCCAAGACCGCCGGTAGCCGCGCAAGGCGGGTGGCACTGGACGCCGGGAACGCCTGGTGGGCGCACTCATCGGGCGCCCTCACGCTTCGGCACACACTCGGTCAGCGGCATCGGTCCACCCTCTCCACGCGGTCGTAGCAGGCCTCCCGCACAGTGAACTGCTGCGACCACGGTGCTGTCCCCACCCGTAGAGGGTGATAGCGAAGGCCGTGGCCCGGCGCCGGCGTGCGTGTCACGGTGGGTCTGACGGGCTAGCGTGGGGCCATGATCGCGACGGTCTCGAGCCTGTTCATCTACCCCGACTCCGACGCACCCGGGCAGCAGCTCGACTCGGTGGAGGTCACCGAGAGCGGCCCCGAGGGCAACCGCTCCAAGAAGCACGCCGTCCACCTCGTGTCGGTCGACGACTACGTCCTGACCCATCCCAAGGCCAACATCGTCCTCGACATGGACTCCTCGATGCTCGGCAAGCTCGTCGGGCGGGTCGTCCGCCTCGGCGAGTGCACGCTCGAGATCACCCAGACACCATCGCAGTGCGCCGGCGTCTACGCCCGGGTCGTCGAGCCCGGCGAGGTGTCGGTCGACGACGCCATGCTCGTGGCCGCGGACGAGTGAGCGTCGCCGACGTCTCGCCGGAGCGGGGGCGGGCGTGAGCGTGGCATGACGATCCACACCGAGCACCCGTTCGACACCCCGGACGACGAGCGCGACCCGGTGCGGCGCCTCCGGGGTCGTATCGGCGGCACCGTGTCCCTCTGGACCTCGGGGGAGGGCATCGAACGGGCGGGACTGACGGTCTCGTCCTACCTGGTGGCCACCGGTGATCCCGGCCGCGTGGTGGGGCTGCTGCACCCCGACGCGGACCTGCTCGACCAGCTCGAGGAGACCGGGACCGCGGTCGTCACCCTGCTGGGTGCGCCCGACCAACGGCTCGCGGACGCCTTCGCCGGGGTCATGCCCGCTCCCGGCGGGCCCTTCCGGCTCGCCGAGTGGGAGCAGACCGAGTGGGGCCCGCGTCCGAGCCACGCGACGACGTGGATGGGCGTGCGCCTGGACCCGGCCAGCCGGCACGACGTGGGGTGGTCGGTGATTGTCGAGGCGACCGTCGAGCACGCGGTCGTCGGTGTCGAGGACAGCCCGCTCGTGCACCGTCGGGGTCGCTACCAGCGCCCCGCCACCTGACCAGCGGACTCAGGCGGTGCCGGACATCTCAGTCGCGAGCAGGCCCTCGGGGATGCCGAACCCGTCGACGAGCGTCTGGGCGTGCGGGCGCAGCTCCGCGCAGATGGCGTTGACGAGGGCCGTCAGAGCCTTGGTGCGGGCCGGGCTCAGCCGGTCGTGCTCGAGGTACCACGCCTTGTGCCGCTCGATGGTCGAGAGGGCGTAGAGGTCGCACACGCGCGCCAGCAGCGTTCGGGCCTCCCCGTCGGCGCTGGAGGCGACGGACGCGGCGAACGACTCGGCGACCACCCGCTCCACGTGCGCGGTCGCGGCGTCGACGAGGTGGTCCTGCGTGGCGTTGAAGACGGCGAAGGCGTCGACGCCCGGGGCGGTGGCCCGACGCAGCCGTCGGGCCAGGCCCTCGATGAGGTGGTCCTCGCGCTCGCGCAGCAGGCGCAGCTGGGTGCCCCGGATCCCGAAGACGACGTCCTCCTCGCGACCGGGCGCCGCGTCCACGAGTCGCTGGACGAGACCGCGCGCCGAGGCGCGTTCGATGACGGTGCCGCCCACGAGCCGGGCGCCGAAGCGCACGATCCCAGCGGTGTCCAGGTCGCCGAAGGTCGCCTGGTAGTCCGCAAGGAGCGACTTGGCGACGAGCTGGAGCAGGACGGTGTTGTCGCCCTCGAAGGTCGTGAAGATGTCGGTGTCGGCCTTGAGCGCCGCGAGGCGGTTGGCCCACAGGTAGCCGGCCCCGCCGCACAGCTCGCGGCACTCCTGGATGGTGTCGGTGGCGTGCCGGGTCGTCACCACCTTGATGCCGGCCGCTCGCGTCTCGAGCCGGCGCTGGTCCTCCTCGGACGCGGCGCGCCCGGCGAGGACGTCGTCCATCGCCGAGACGAGCTCGTGCTGGGCGAGCTGGAGGGCGTATGCCGTCGCGATCCTGGGCAGCAGCCGCCGCTGGTACGTGCGGTAGTCCAGGACCGTCGTCTCGACGTCGGTGCCCGGGGCGGCGAACTGCCGGCGGCCGGCGGCATACCTCGTCGTGACGGCGAGGGCGGAGCGGGCTGCGGCACCCGCGCCGCCAGCCACGGAGATGCGGCCGCGCACGAGCGTGCCGAGCATCGTGAAGAAGCGGCGCCCGGGCTTGTCGATCGGGCTCGAGTAGCTGCCGTCGTCGCCGATGTCGCCGTAGCGGCCCAGCAGGTTGGTGCGCGGGACCCGGACGTGGTCGAACGTCAGGCGGCCGTTGTCGACGCCGTCGAGGCCCGCCTTGGGTCCGCAGTCCTCGATGGTGACGCCGCGGGCGGGGGAGCCGTCGTCCTCGCGGATCGGGACGAGGACGCAGTGCACGCCGCGGGACTCCCCGTCGACGACGAGCTGGGCGAAGACGGCGGCCAGGTGCGCGTCCCGGGCCGCGTTGCCGATGTAGTCCTTGCGCGCCGCGGGCTCGGGCGAGTGGACCTCGAGCTCGTCGGTGGTGGGGTCGAAGGTGGCGGTCGTCAGGAGGTTCTGCACGTCGCTGCCGTGACCGGTCTCGGTCATCGCGAAGCAGCCCTGGATCTCTCCCGAGATGATGCGCGGCACCAGCTCGTCGTGCCGGCTCGTGCCGAGGAGCGACACCGCGCCGCCGAACAGGCCCCACTGAACGCCCGCCTTGACGAAGAGGGAGAGGTCGGCGTGCCCGAGCATCTCGAAGGCGGCCACGGCTTCGCCGTAGCGGGCGGCCCCGCCCTGGCGCTCGGGGAAGCCGTAGGCGGCATACGGCTGCGTGGCCAGCTCGGCGAGCTGGGACGTCACCCGCTCGCGATGCTCCTCCAGAGCGAGCGGCTGAGGCGGCGGCCCGAAGGCGGCTGGGTCGAGGGCCCGGCTGTGGTCGCGCACCTGCGGGAAGGGGCCGTCGAGATGTCTGCGGAGCGCGGAGGTGAGCTCGGAGCCGCCGAGCGTGGTGGAGGGCTCGATCGGGTCGAGGTGCTCGTGGTGCTCGATCGAGCGAGCGTTGGGAGTGGGAATCCCTGCAGCCGTGGACATCTGAGTGCCTTCCGGTCCGGACCTCAAGAGGTCGGCGTGGTGGTTGTGGTGGTGGTGCTGTCGGTGGGGTGCGTGGTGGCCTGGAGGACGGGGGCCAGCCCGTGCCAGGCGAGGTCGGTCAGCGACTCGACGACGGCGGCACGCGGCACGCGCTCCGACTCGGGGGTCGCGAGCCAGTCGTCGGCGACGGCACGCACGGACCCCACGAGGGCGATGGCCCAGATCCGGGCCCGGGAGGGGTCGGTCCCCGGCGACCGCAAGGCCTCGAGGAGCAGCCCGGTGAGCTGGTCGGTGACCTGGTCGACGGTGCCGCCGACCGGGTCGTCGGGCAGGGGCCGGTCGACAAGGGGACGATTGACGACGAAGCGGTAGACCTCGGTGTCGGACTCGACGAGCGCGAGGTAGGCCTCGACCGTCGAGGCGACGAGCTCCCGCGTGTCAGCGTGCGGGGTGCTCGAGCGAGCGAGCGCGGCGCCCACGTTGCCGACGACCCGTCCGTCGATGCGGGCGGCGACGGCCCGGTAGAGGCCAGCCTTGTCGTCGAAGTGGCGGTAGATCACCGTTTTGGACGTGCCCGCCTCCGCGGCGATGTCGTCCATCCCCACCGCGGCCCCGTGCGTGCGGATGGCACGGATCGTCGCGTCGACGAGGGCGGCGCGCCGTTGCTCGCGATGTTGCTCCCAGCGGGCGTCGCGCCCGTCCCGCGCCGTGGTGACAGCCTCGTCCATGTCTCGAAAGTAACAGGTACTGCCTGTATCGACTACTGCTGGTTTCGGTTATCTTGGTCGGGATCGGCAGGTCCACACCCACAGCAGGAGAGAGCCATGGCTTCCCCGTCCACCCCGCGTGCACCGCGTCGAGTCGCGATCCTCGGCGGCAACCGCATCCCCTTCGCCCGCGCCAACGGCCCGTACACCAGGGCCTCCAACCAGGACATGCTCACGGCCACCGTGGACGGGCTCGTCGCCCGCTGCGGGCTAGCGGGGGAGCGGCTGGGGGAGGTCGTGGCGGGAGCCGTGCTCAAGCACAGCCGCGACTTCAACCTGACGCGCGAGACGGTGCTCGGCACCCGCCTGGACCCGCGGACGCCGGCCTACGACATCCAGCAGGCCTGTGGCACCGGCCTCGAGGCGGCCGTCCTCGTCGCCAACAAGATCGCCCTCGGCCAGGTGGACGCCGGCATCGCGGGCGGGGTGGACAGCGCGAGTGACGCCCCGATCGCCGTGAGCGAGGGCCTGCGCCAGACGCTGCTCGCGGCCAACCGCGCCCGCTCTGCCGGCGAGCGCGCCAAGGCGCTCGCGAGCCTGCGCCCGGGCCACTTCGTCCCCGACATCCCCGAGAACGTCGAGCCGCGCACCGGGCTCTCGATGGGGGAGCACATGGCCCTCACCGCGGCGCAGTGGGGCATCACCCGTGAGGCCCAGGACGGGCTCGCCGCCGCGAGCCACCAGAACCTCGCCGCCGCGTACGAGCGCGGCTTCTTCGACGACCTCGTGACGCCCTACCTGGGTGTCTCGCGCGACACGAACCTGCGTCCCGACTCGAGCGTCGAGAAGCTCTCGAAGCTGAAGCCGGTCTTCGGCAAGGGCGCCGGCGCGACGATGACCGCCGGCAACTCCACACCGCTCACCGACGGCGCGTCCGCGGTGCTGCTCGCGAGCGAGGAGTGGGCGGCCGAGCACCGCCTGACGCCCCTCGCCTGGTTCGTCGATGCCGAGACCGCCGCGGTCGACTACGTCCACGGCGACGAGGGGCTGCTCATGGCCCCGGTGTATGCCGTCCCGCGCCTGCTGGCCCGAAACGGCTTGAGCCTGCAGGACTTCGACTTCTACGAGATCCACGAGGCCTTCGCCGCCACCGTGCTCACGACCCTCAAGGCGTGGGAGGACCCCGACTTCTGCAAGGCGCGCCTCGCTCTCGACGAGCCCCTCGGCTCCATCGACCGGAGCAAGCTGAACGTCAACGGTTCCTCCCTGGCCGCCGGGCATCCCTTCGCCGCCACGGGTGGGCGCATCGTCGCCTCGCTCGCCAAGCAGCTCAAGGAGGCCGGCGGGGGCCGCGGCCTCATCTCCATCTGCGCTGCCGGCGGGCAGGGCGTCGTCGCGATCCTGGAGGCGTGATCATGGCTGATCTCTTCACCACCCTCGTCAGGTCCCCCCTCGCCCGGAAGGCCGGCATCCCGCAGCCCACCCGGCTGCGCCGCTACGAGCCCGGTATGCCGCTCTGCGAGGGCCCGGTGCTCGTGGCCGGCGATGGGCGTTTCGCCGACGGCATCGCCTCCTGGCTCACCGGTAGGGGCATCGCCACAGTGTCGAGCCTGTCCGGCGACGACGAGAAGCTCGGCGCCGTGGTCCTCGACCTCAGCGGCGCCGTCGACCCGGCGGAGCTCGACCAGCTGAAGGCCCTCGGGGCGCCGGCCGTCAAGGCCCTGCGCCGAAACGGCCGCGTCGTCGTGCTCGGCACGGACCCGGCGACCCTGACGGACGTCGCGCAGGTCACGACCCAGCGCGCCCTCGAGGGAGCCGTGCGGTCCATCGGCAAGGAGCTGCGCGGCGGTGCGACCGCCAACCTCGTTCTGGCACAGGGCGATGCGCAGGACGGTGTCCGCTCCGCGGTCGAGTTCTTCCTCTCCGGCCGCTCGGCGTACGTCGACGGCCAGGTGGTGCGGGTCGACGAGACTGTGCCCGGTGACGCCGAGAGCCTCCGCCCGCTCGCCGGCAAGGTGGCCGTCGTGACCGGCGCAGCGCGCGGCATCGGCGCAGAGATCGCCCGCGTGCTGTCCCGGGACGGCGCGACGGTGGTCACCGTCGACGTGCCGGCGGCCGGCGACGCCCTGGCAGCCATCGCCAACGAGGTGCAGGGCACCGCGCTCCAGGTCGACGTCACCGCCGACGACGCGGGCCGCCGCATCGTCGAGCACGCCGCCTCGCGCCACGGCGGCCTCGACATCGTCGTGCACAACGCCGGGATCACCCGCGACAAGCTCTTCGTCAACATGGACGACAACCGCTGGCGCAGCGTCATCGAGGTCAACCTCCGCTCGATCCTGCGGATGAACGAGGCGATCCTGGGGGACGGCGGCCTGTCCGACGGCGGTCGGATCATCTGCGTCGCCTCGATCGCCGGCATCGCGGGCAACCGCGGGCAGACCAACTACGGCGCGAGCAAGGCCGGCGTGATCGGCCTCGTCTCGGCGCTCTCCCGCCACGTCGCGAGCCGCGGGATCACGGTCAACGCCGTGGCACCCGGCTTCATCGAGACCGAGATGACCGCACGGATTCCCTTTGCGACGAGGGAGATCGGCCGACGGATGAACTCCCTCCAGCAGGGCGGTCACCCGAAGGACGTCGCCGAGACCATCGCGTGGTTCGCACAGCCGGGAGCCGCCGCCGTCACGGGGCAGGTCGTCCGGGTCTGCGGCCAGAGCCTGCTCGGGGCGTGAGATCGCGATGACCAAGGAGATCGCCCTCCAGTCGGCGCCGGACCTGCGCCGCGTCTATGCGACCGCAGCCCTGCGGCGCGGCAACGCCAGCGGCACCCTGCCCGACGTGCGCTACTCACGGGCCGGCATACGCGTCGACCTCGACGGCCTCGTGGAGTACGAGCAGCTCTGCCGGTTCCCCGTCACCGGCGCGCTCCCGCCGACCTACCCGCATCTGGTCGCGTTCCCGCTGCAGATGGCGGTGATGAGCGGTGACCGCTTCCCGCTGCCGCTCCTGGGCGCCGTCCACGTCGAGAACCGCATCGAGGTGGTGCGCCCCGTGAGGGTCGAGGAGCCGCTCGACGTCTCCGTGTGGGCGCGGGACCTCCGGCCGCACCGTCGCGGCCGCCAGGTGGACCTCGTCTCCGAGGTCGGCGTGCGCGGCGAGGTGGTGTGGCGCGGCGTCAGCACCTACCTCTCCCGCGGCTCGGAGCACCCGGAGGCACAGCCGTCGGACGCGCCGTCGACCGAGCCGCTGGCCTCCGTTACGGCCGGGCCGCTGTGGCGTCTCGTGGAGGGCACCGGCAGGGCGTATGCCGGTGTGTCGGGTGACTGGAACCCGATCCACGTGCACGCCCTGACGGCGCGGCCACTCGGCTTTCCGACGGCGATCGCGCACGGGATGTACTCCTACGCCAGGGTGCTGGCCTCGCTCGGGCCCCGGCTCCCTGAGTCCGGGTTCACGAGCCGGGTCTGGTTCCGCAAGCCCGTGCGCCTCCCGTCGACGGTGCGGCTGCGCACGGCCTTCGAGCCGTCCCGGACGCTCTCGCTCCTCGCGGACGCGAAGGGCGAGGTCGAGCACGCCGTCGTCGAGAACACCTGGTGACCCGTCGAGAGGCCACCCTTCGCGCGTGCCCAACCGTCGAAAGGCCACAAACCGTGTCGCCCGGCTCTCCGGCGCCTCGATACCCTTGCTCGAGCCGCACCCTGCGGCCGCAATCCAGCACCCGCCGCCCGCCGGTGGGTCCCTGCCGAAAGAGGAGCATCAACCGTGTCTGCACAGATCACCGTCACCGTCGCCGGAAGCGAGCGATCGGTCGCGGAGCAGACGACGGCGGGTGAGCTCTTCGAGGGTGACCGCGCCGTCGTCGTCGCGCGCGTCAACGGTCAGCTGCGCGACCTCTTCCACGTCCTCGCCGACGGCGACGTCGTCGAGCCGGTCACCATCGACAGCGAGGACGGTCTCGCCGTCCTGCGCCACTCGACGGCGCACGTCCTGGCGCAGGCGGTCCAGTCGCTGCACGCCGACGCCAAGCTCGGCATCGGCCCGCCCATCCGCGACGGTTTCTACTACGACTTCGACGTCGAGACCCCGTTCCACCCCGATGACCTCAAGGCCCTCGAGAAGGCCATGCAGAGGATCATCAACGAGGGTCAGACCTTCGCCCGTCGCGTGGTCAGCGACGCCGACGCGCTCGAGGAGCTGAAGGACGAGCCCTACAAGTGCGAGCTCGTCGGCCTCAAGGGCGGCAACGCCGACGAGGCGGCCGAGGGCGCGGGCGTCGAGGTGGGCGCCGGTGAGCTGACGATCTACGACAACATCCGCCGCGACGGCACCCGCGCCTGGGGCGACCTCTGCCGCGGCCCACACATCCCGAGCACCAAGCTCATCGGCAACGCGTTCAAGCTGATGCGCTCCGCGGCGGCCTACTGGCGCGGCTCGGAGAAGAACCCGCAGCTCCAGCGCGTCTACGGCACCGCGTGGCCCACCAAGGACGACCTCAAGGCCTACCTCGACCGCCTCGCCGAGGCCGAGCGCCGCGACCACCGCAAGATCGGCGCCGAGCTGGACCTCTTCAGCTTCCCGGACGAGCTCGGCTCCGGCCTCGTCGTCTTCCATCCCAAGGGCGGCGTCATCAAGCGCGAGATGGAGGACTACGTCCGCCGTCGGCACATCGAGGAGGGCTTCTCCTACGTCGGCACGCCGCACATCAGCAAGGAGGCGCTGTTCCACACCTCCGGCCACCTGCCCTACTACGCCGACACGATGTTCCCCCCGATGGAGCTCGAGGGCGCGAAGTACCAGCTCAAGGCCATGAGCTGCCCGATGCACAACCTGATCTACCAGTCCCGCGGACGCTCCTACCGAGAGCTGCCGCTGCGCCTGTTCGAGTTCGGTGGCGTCTACCGCTACGAGAAGTCGGGTGTCGTGCACGGCCTGACCCGCGTGCGCGGCATGACGCAGGACGACTCGCACAGCTACGTCACCGCCGAGCAGGCTCCCGCGGAAATCAAGCACCTGCTCGACTTCGTCCTCGGCCTGCTCAAGGACTTCGGGCTCGACGACTTCTACCTCGAGCTGTCCACCCGTGACACCGAGGGCGAGAAGTCCTCCAAGTTCATCGGCTCCGACGAGCAGTGGGAGGCCGCCACGAAGGTCCTCGAGGAGGTCGCCACGGCGTCCGGTCTCGAGCTCGTCCCCGACCCGGGCGGCGCCGCGTTCTACGGGCCGAAGATCTCGGTGCAGGCCCGTGACGCCATCGGGCGCACCTGGCAGATGTCGACGATCCAGTACGACTTCAACCAGCCCGAGCGCTTCGGCCTCGAGTACCAGGCGGCGGACGGCTCACGCCAGCAGCCGGTCATGATCCACTCGGCGAAGTTCGGCTCGATCGAGCGCTTCCTCGGTGTCCTCGTCGAGCACTACGCCGGGGCTTTCCCCGTGTGGCTCTCGCCGGTGCAGGCGCTCGGTGTGCCCGTCGCGGAGGACTACGCCGACTACCTCGGCGAGGTGCTGGACCGCTTGAAGCGCAAGGGAGTTCGCGTGGAGCTGGACGCGAGCGACGACCGCTTCCCGAAGAAGATCCGCAACGCGAGCAAGTCCAAGGTGCCGTTCGTGCTCATCGCCGGCGAGGAGGACCGGGCCGCGGGAGCCGTGTCCTTCCGTTACCGCGACGGCTCGCAGAAGAACGGCGTGCCGGTCGACGACGCCATCGCCGAGATCATGGCTGCGATCGAGAGCCGCGCACAGGTCTGAGACCGAAGAGCCACCGACGACGTATGCCGTCGGGCCGGGCGCCTTTCAGTGGCCCAGGCCCGGCGGCATACGTCCTCTTTGTCCGATGTCTCGCGTCCATCGGACAGGACAACGGCCATCGGTTGACCGACGTGCCGGACGTCACGAGGCTCGGGCGGGACATCGTCGTCGCCCGTGAAGGAAACCCCAGATGCGCACCGTGCTCCGCTCGCTCGGCACCGTCGTCCTCGCCGCCACCACCCTCGGCCCAGTCCTGCCGTCCGGGGCGCCACCGACTGCTGCGGCGGCCGAACCGCTCGTCCAGTCCGTCAACCCGTTCATCGGCACCCAGGACAACGGGAACACCTTCCCGGGTGCCAGCGCCCCGTTCGGCATGGTGCAGGTGAGCCCGGACACCGGGGGAGAGGGCGGCTACGACCACTCGCAGAAGTCGATCTACGGCTTCAGCCAGACGCACCTGTCCGGCGTCGGCTGCCCCGTCGTCGGCGAGCTGCCCGTCATGCCGACGAGCGGGGCCATCACGAGCGTCGACTCGTCCCGCTACGCGTCGGGCTACTCCCACTCCGACGAGGAGGCGAGCCCCGGCTACTACCGCGTCGGGCTGCCGACCTACGGCGTGCAGGCCGAGCTGACCGCAACCGACCGCACCGGGTGGCAGCGGTTCACCTTCCCGGCGGACAAGGCTGCCAACGTCCTGCTCAACACCGGCAAGGCCAACATGCGCGTCTTCGACTCGGAGGTGCACGTCGTCGGCGACCGCGTCGTCGAGGGCCGCATCCACGACGGCAACTTCTGCGCCGGCAAGGACCAGCACACCGTGTGGTTCCGGGCCGAGTTCGACCGTCCCTTCAGCACATTCGGCACCTGGAGCGGCTCCACCCTGACCTCTGGTGCCCGTGACGCGTCCACCAAGGACGGCGGCAACGGCGCAGCCGTGACCTTCCCGTCCGGCACGACGTCGGTGACGATGAAGGTGGGCCTCAGCTACACCGGGCCGGAGGGGGCCCGCGTCAACCTCTCGAAGGAGGCCGGCGACGGCTTCGACTTCGACGCGACCCGTGCGGCGCTCACCCAGCGTTGGGAGGAGCAGCTCGGGCACGCGCGCATCACCGGCGGCACGGCGGAGCGCCGCACGGCGTACTACACCGCGCTCTACCACTCCCTCATGCACCCGAACCTCGCGTCCGACGTGGACGGGCGCTACCACGGCTGGGACGGCGAGAACCATGTCGCCGCCGGCTACACCCCCCGTCAGAACTTCTCGCTGTGGGACACCTACCGGCCGCAGAACCAGCTGCTCGAGGTCCTCGCCCCCGACGTCGCCCGCGACTCCTACCTCTCGGTCCTCGCGATCGGCCGCGAGGGTGGCTGGCTGCCGCGGTGGGCGCTGGTCAACAGCGAGACCAACATCATGACCGGCGACCCCGTGACGCCGTTCCTCGTGGAGGGCTGGAGCAAGGGCTTCCTCGCCGGGCACGAGGCGGAGGCCTACGCCCTGCTCAAGCAGAACGCGACCGAGCAGCCGCCCGCCGACAGCCAGTACAACGGGCGCTCCGGCCAGCACTACTACGAGAAGCTCGGCTACATCCCGATCGGCCTGCGCGTCGGCACCGACTGCGTCTCCCACGGCGGTGACAACGACTGCGCCCACTCTGCATCCGCGACGATGGAGTACGCCGCCGCCGACGCCTCGCTCGCGATCATGGCTAAGGGACTCGGCCACACGGCCGACGCCTCGATGCTCACCGAGCGCAGCGGCTGGTACCGCAACCTCTGGGACGCAGGCACGCAAGCCTTCCGCCCGCGCCTCGCCGACGGCACCTGGCTCGACCCGTACGACCCGGTCGAGGCGTCGCACGCCTTCCACGAGGGCGGGTCGTACCAGTACCAGTGGCTCGTCCCGCAGGACCCCGCCGGCCTGGTCCGCCTGATGGGCGGTCGCAGCGCCACGGAGAAGCGCCTCGACGACTTCTTCGCCTACCCGAAGCTGCTCACCGACCCGGCCGGCACCGCACGCACCGACTGGATCGAGGCCACCTACGCCTACTACAGCAAGCCGACCTACAACCCGAACAACGAGCCCGACCTGCTCGCGCCCTACGTCTACGCCTGGGTGCAGCAGCCGGCGAAGATCGCGACGGTGGCCCGAGCGGCGTTCACGCTCTTCACGGACGGCCCCGACGGGATGACCGGCAACGACGACCTCGGCACGATGTCGGCGTGGTACGTCTTCTCCTCGTGGGGCCTCTACCCGACCATGAGCGGCTCCAACGTCTTCGTCATGAGCTCGCCGCAGTTCGAGCGGGTCGACATCGACGTCGCCCGGCCGAGCAGCGTCGGCCCCACCCAGGGCGGCCGGCTGACGATCACGGCGCCCGGCGTCTCCGACTCGCAGCGCTACGTCCAGACCCTGACGGTCGACGGGAACCGGAGCACCAAGAGCTGGGTCGGCTGGGACGCCGTGCGTCAGGGCGGCACGCTCGCCCACACGGTCGGCACCACCCCGAGCCGTTGGGGCACCACCCCTGCCGACGTGCCGCCCTCCGCGGTGCCGGCAGGGCGTGACCCGCGGCTCTCGCTCTCGGCGGCGGTCTCACCCAGCCCGGTCGTCGTGCCCACCGGGGCACGTGAGGCGCGCCTCTCGGTCGCGCTCGTCGGCCAGGCGCCCAAGAGCCTCCCGGTCGACGTTGCCGTCGACACGCCCGACGGCTGGTCCGCGAGCGTCGGCACGGGCGGTGACGGCGTCAGCGTGCTGCACAGCGACGGCGTCCCGGCCAGCGCGACCGTGCCGGTGACCCTTCGGCTCCCAGCAGGCCTGTCCGTCGGGGACCACGAGGTCGTCGTCACCGCAACCGCGCCCGGTGTGGACCCGGTGACGCGCACAGTGCCCGTGCAGGTCCGCGCGGCGCTCGGCTGCGTCGTCGACGGGCCCGGCTGCGCCGTCGACCTCACGCCCGCCCGCAACCACGACGGCACCGCCACCGTGGCGGCACCGAGCGAGGGCAACTTCGACGGCAGTGGGTGGAGCTACGACGCCGCCCTGCTCCCGGCAGCGGGCGCGTGGGTGCACGACGGCATCACGTATGCCGCCCCGGTCACGTCCGGCACGACGCCCAACTTCGTCGAGGGCCGCGGTCAGACCCTCCTCGTGCAGGCGGCGAGCCGCAGCAGCATCCACCTCGTCGGGTCGACGCACAACGGGGACGTCACGACGGCGTTGCGGGTCACGTACACGGACGGCAGCACTGCCTCGGTCCCGGTCGCCCTCACCGACTGGGCGGCCGGCTCGGGACACAACGGCAACTCGGTCGCGATCGCCATGGACCACCGCATCAAGGGTGGCTCCGGCGTGGACGGCCCTCCCGTCCAGATCTTCGGCACGAGCGTCGCTGTCGACCCTGCGAAGCAGCTGCAGTCGATCACACTGCCGTCGGACGACCGCTTCGAGGTGTATGCCATGTCGCTCGGCTGAGGCGTCCCCACGCCCGCTGCGGCGTGTCCCGACGACACGCCGCAGCGGTGCAACATCCCCGAGAAGGAAAGCAGTGAAACGCCTGCGCGACCGGCGCCGTGGGACTACAACTGAAGTACCGAACCGCTCCGGCGGAACGGCTTCTGAATCGCTTCGGCGAGGCAGAACAGAAGGCCCGGGAACTCATACTTCCCGGGCCTTCACCTTCCCCGGCACGTCGGCGTCGCTGCGCCAGTCGGCTGGAGGACCACGGCCACGGCCCTGCGGCTCTCACACCCGCAGGGCCGTTCCCCGTGCGGCGCGCAGGAAGCCCTGCGGTCTCACACACCGCAGGGCCCGATCCCATTGAACCGAAGGTCGGCGCCCAGAGGCCAACCGACACGCGGGCCGGCGCCCCGGGCACCGGGGCCCGCGCGACCGCGGTGGCCGGGCGTCGTCCTAGGATCAGTCACCATGACGACGCAGGGGAGTGGCCCGACGCCAGTGGACGAGACCTCCGGCGGCACGTCGGCACCCGGTTCGGTCGCGGCGCAGCCCACGGACGACTTCGCTCGAGTCGAGGACGGGTTCGAGCGGCTCTGGACCCCACACCGGATGGCCTACATCCAGGGCGACAAGCCGACCGAGGAGGCCGGCCACGGCTGCCCCTTCTGCTCCGCCCCCAGCAAGAGCGACGAGGAGGGCCTGATCGTGCACCGCGGCAAGCACTGCTACGTCGTGATGAACCTCTTCCCGTACAACCCCGGTCACGTCCTCGTCTGCCCCTACCGGCACGTCTCGCTCTACATCGACCTCACCGACGACGAGACGGCCGAGTTCACGGCGCTGACCAAGCAGGTGGTCCGCGTGCTGCAGGCGGCGTCCGAGCCGCACGGCTTCAACCTCGGGATGAACCAGGGCACGGTGGCCGGCGCCGGCGTGGCGGCGCACCTGCACCAGCACGTCGTGCCCCGCTGGAGCGGGGACTCCAACTTCCTGCCGATCGTCGCGCAGACCAAGGCCCTCCCGGTGCTCCTCGAGGACACCCGCTTGCGCCTCGTGGCCGCCTGGCCGACCGACTGACGGTCCCAGCCCCCACAGGTAGCCACGCCGCGCCGACGCTGTGTGTGCCGGGGCCGGGGACGCGAAGCCGGTCAGTACGCTGTCCCCACCATGCTCAACAGACTCCTGCGCGCCACCATGACCAAGCTCCTCGGTCCGGTCGCCCACCTGTTCCTCCGCCTCGGGATCAGCCCCGACATCGTGACCATCGTGGGCACGGTCGGCGTGTGCGTCGGCGCGCTGGCCTTCTTCCCCCGCGGGCAGATCTGGGTGGGCGTGCTGGTCATCACCGCCTTCGTCTTCTCCGACACGGTCGACGGCATCATGGCCCGCGAGTCAGGGCGGTCCAGCAAGTGGGGCGCCTACCTCGACTCGACGCTCGACCGCATGGGCGACTCTGCGATCTTCGGCGGCCTCGTGCTCTACTACGCCGGCAAGGGCGAGAACCAGCTGATGGCCGGCCTTGCCCTGGCCTGCCTCATCCTCGGCAGCGTCGTCTCCTACGCCAAGGCCCGCGCGGAGGGCCTCGGCTACACAGCGAACGTCGGCATCGCCGAGCGCGCCGACCGGCTCGTCGCGGTCCTGGTCGCGGCCTTCTTCGCCGACCTGCTGAACTCCACGATCCTGCTCGGCGTGGTCCTCGGCCTGCTCGCCGTCGCCAGCTTCGTGACGGTGCTGCAGCGGATGCTCACCGTTCGCCGCCAGGCCCACGCGTCCGGCGAGGTCGGCGCGTGACCGGCGTCGTGCGCCGGGCCACCGACACCGTCAGCCTGCTCGGGTTCCGGCTCGGGTGGTCGGTCGTACGCGCCCTGCCCGAGCGGGCGGCATACGCCCTCTTCGACCGGGTCGCCGACGTGGCGGTCCGGCGCGGCGGCAAGGGGATCGACCGTCTGCGCTCGAACTACCGCAGGGTGCGTCCGGAGCTGTCCGAGGCCGACCTGGACGCCCTGGTGCGCGAGGGCATGCGCTCCTACATGCGCTACTACTGCGAGGCCTTCCGGCTGCCGTCGCTCTCCCGGGCCCAAATCGACGGTGCCGTGGTCGTGCGCGGCGACGCCGAGATCCGCGAGTTCTGCGCCCGCGCTGAGTCGGTCGTCGTCTTCGTCGGCCACCTCGGCAACTTCGACCTCGCGGCCGCCTGGTCGGCCGGCAACCTCATGCCCGTGACGACGGTCGCCGAGCGCCTCAAGCCCGAGGAGGTCTACCAGGAGTTCGTGGCCTTCCGGCGCAGCATCGGCATGGACATCATCCCGCTCACCGGTGGCGACGACCCCTTCCACGGGCTGCTCACGGCTGCCCGCAGCGGGGGGCGCATCATGGCCCTCGCGGCCGACCGCGACCTCACCAACGGTGGGGTCGAGGTCGACTTGCTCGGCCACCGCGCCCGCATGGCGAAGGGGCCGGCCGTCCTCTCGCTCATGACCGGCGCCCCCCTCTACGCCGCACGCCTCTGGTACGAACCGGCTCCGCGAGGCGAAGGTCTGGGCGGCCACCGCACCGTCATCGAATTCAGCCGACGGCTGGTGCCGCGGGTCCAGGGCACGACCTCCGTGCGCGCCGCCGACCTCGTGCAGCAGTGCGCCGACCACCTCGCCGTCGCGGTCCGGGAGCACACCTCGAGCTGGCACATGCTGCAGCGCGTCTTCGTCGACGACCTCGACGCGCCGGCGGCCCCTTCACCGGCCGCCTTGGGGGAGAACGACGCTCAGACCCCTGTCGCGGAGACGGCGCCGTGAGGATCGGGATCGTCTGCCCCTACTCGTTCGACGTGCCCGGCGGAGTGCAGTTCCACGTCCGCGACCTGGCCGAGCACCTCATCGGCCAGGGCCACGACGTCTCGGTGCTCGCACCGGCCGACAGCGAGACCGAGCTTCCCGACTACGTCACGTCGGCCGGACGAGCCACGGCGGTGCGTTACAACGGCTCCGTCGCGCGCCTGAACTTCGGGCCCGTCACCGCCTCGAAGGTCGGCAAGTGGCTCGACGCGGGCGACTTCGACGTGCTGCACCTGCACGAGCCGGTGACCCCGAGCATCAGCGTGCTCGCCCTGATGGCCGCCGAGGGCCCTATCGTCGCGACGTTTCACACCTCGATGCTGCGGTCGCGCACGATGCAGGCGGCCTACCCCATCATCCGGCCGAGCCTCGAGAAGATCGCCGGTCGCATCGCCGTGAGCGAGGACGCCCGTCGCACCGTCACCACGCACATCGGGGGCGACGCGGTGGTCATCCCCAACGGCGTCTACGTCGACCGCTTCGCCGAGGCGCCCCGGCGAGCGGCCTGGATCGGCACCCCGGCCTCGCCGACGATCGCCTTCCTCGGCCGGATGGGCGAGCCCCGCAAGGGACTGCCCGTCCTCGCCGCCGCCCTGCCGGACGTGCTTCGCGCGGTTCCCGGCCTGCGAGTCCTCGTGGCCGGCCCCGGGGACGCGGATGAGGTCACACAGGGCTGGCCGCCGGAGGTGGTCGCAGCCTGCAGCTTCCTCGGTTCGGTCTCGGACGCCGACAAGGCGTCGTTGCTGGCCTCCGTCGACGTCTACGTCGCCCCCAACACCGGCGGCGAGAGCTTCGGGATCATCCTCATCGAGGCCATGAGCGCGGGGGCCTGCGTGCTGGCCAGCGACCTGCCGGCCTTCTCCCGCGTCCTCGACAATGGCACCGCGGGAGCGATGTTCGCCAACGAGCGGTCCGCGGAGCTGGCGCGCACGCTCGTCGAGCTGCTGCGCACCCCCGGCCGCCGCGCCGAGCTCTCCGCGGCAGGGCAGCACCGGGCCCGTCTCTTCGACTGGTCCGTGGTCGCCGACGAGATCCTCGCCGTCTACGAGACCGTCATCGAGGCACATGCTGCCGCGACACCGCTGCAGGGTCGCTGGAACCGCTTCCTGCGCGGGGGTGCCCGGTGAGCGAGGTCTTCTCCTGGGTCTTCGCGATCCTCTTCGTCCTCGTCGTCGTGGCCTGGTACCTCTCCTACACCGCTGCACGCCTGGACCGGCTGCACGTGCGCCTCAGCGGCACGCTGGCGGCCCTCGAGGCCCGCCTCGTGCGGCGCGCCGAGGCCGCCGTGGAGCTGGCCAACAGCGGCCTGCTCGACGGGGCCACCTCGCTCCTGCTCGCCAACGCGGCCGCCGAGTCGCTGGAGGCCCCTTCCGAGCACGGCGACGCCCGCGAGCTCGCCGAGAACGACCTGACCGAGGCCCTCGACCTCGCCCTGACCCCCGAGGCCGTCGCAGACCTGCGCTCGACCGCCCTCGGCCAGGACATCCTGGCCCGCCTCAACTCCGCGTGCACCCGCGTCCAGCTCGCCCGGCGCTTCCACAACGACGCCGTGACCGACGTGCGCCGCGTGCGCCGCAAGTGGGCCATCCGGATGTTCCACCTCGCCGGCTACACCCCGATGCCGCACACCGTGGAGTTCAACGACGAGGCGCCCGAGCACCTGGCGCCCGCCTGACGCCGACCGTGTCGTGCTGTCGGGCGCGGTGGGCCTACCCTGTGTGGCAACCCCATCTCAACCGCAGAACACGGGAAAGCAGGACATCGTGAGCACCACCTCGTCCACGGGCAGCACGCCCGCGGCTGACCAGCACATCGGCTCGAGCTCCACCGGCACGACGCGCGTCAAGCGCGGCATGGCCGAGATGCTCAAGGGCGGCGTCATCATGGACGTCGTCACGGCCGAGCAGGCCAAGATCGCCGAGGACGCCGGCGCCGTCGCCGTCATGGCCCTCGAGCGCGTCCCCGCCGACATCCGCGCCCAGGGCGGTGTCTCCCGGATGAGCGACCCCGACATGATCGACAGCATCATCGGGGCCGTGTCGATCCCCGTCATGGCCAAGGCTCGAATCGGGCACTTCGTCGAGGCCCAGGTGCTCCAGAGCCTCGGCGTCGACTACATCGACGAGTCCGAGGTGCTGACCCCGGCCGACTACGCCAACCACATCGACAAGTGGCAGTTCACCGTGCCCTTCGTCTGCGGCGCGACCAACCTCGGCGAGGCCCTGCGTCGCATCACCGAGGGTGCGGCGATGATCCGCTCCAAGGGTGAGGCCGGCACCGGCGACGTCTCCAACGCGACCACCCACATGCGCAAGATCCGCCAGGAGCTGCGCCGTCTCCAGAACCTCCCGGAGGACGAGCTCTACGTCGCCGCCAAGGAGCTGCAGGCGCCGTACGACCTCGTCAAGGAGGTCGCCGAGGCCGGCAAGCTGCCCGTCGTGCTCTTCACCGCCGGCGGCATCGCGACCCCGGCCGACGCCGCCATGATGATGCAGCTCGGCGCCGAGGGTGTCTTCGTCGGCTCCGGCATCTTCAAGTCCGGCAACCCGGCCCAGCGCGCCGAGGCCATCGTCAAGGCGACGACGTTCCACGACGACCCCGACGTCATCGCGAAGGTGTCCCGCGGCCTGGGCGAGGCGATGGTCGGCATCAACGTCGACGAGATCCCGGAGCCGCACCGGCTCGCCGAGCGCGGTTGGTGACCTCCGGACCACCCGCCACCCACTGACGTATGCCGCCGCGCCCCCCGGGCGCGGCGGCATACGTCGTCGGTAGCCGGGACTGGCAGCATCGGGTCGTGAACCGATCCGGAACCGAGCTCGCGCGCGCGTACTTCGACCAGGTCGTCGAACCCCTCGTGCGCCGGCGCTGGCCCGGGCTCGCGTATGGGGCTGCCCGCCTCGGCAGCGGCTCTGACGTCCTCGGTCTCGACGACGCGATGTCGCGCGACCACGACTGGGGCCTGCGCCTCGACCTCCTCCTGCCGGCCGACGTGGTCGCCGACGTCGACGCGCACCTGTCAGCCCACCTGCCCGAGGAGTTCGCGGGCCTGCCGACCCGATCCGCGACGACCTGGGACCCGGTCGTGCGACACCGGGTGCAGGTTCGGACGGCGCGCGACCTCGCGGTCTCGCGCCTCGGCGTCGACCCCACCCGCGACCTGACGGTGGCCGACTGGCTCTCCGTGACGGGCCAGGCCGTCCTCGAGGTCACCGGGGGAGAGGTGTTCCGCGACGACGTGGGCGAGCTGAGCGGCATACGCCATCGGCTCGAGTGGTATCCCGACGACGTCTGGCGCTACGTCGTCGCCACGGACTGGGCGCGGCTGGCGCAGGAGCTGCCCTTCGTCGGACGCACCGGCGGGCGGGGCGACGACCTGGGCTCAGGCGTGGTGGCCGCCCGCCTCGTCGGCGTGGCGATGCACCTCGGCCACCTGCTCGAGCGCCGGTGGCCGCCGTACGCCAAGTGGGTCGGCACGAGCTTCGCTCAGCTGCCGCGGGCCGGCGCGGCCGCAGGGGGCCTGCACGCCGCCGTGTCGGCCGCCGGCTGGCGGGTCCGCGAGGCGGGGCTCGTCGAGGCGCTCGGGATGCTGAGCCGGGTGCAGGCCGCGGCCGGGCTACCGACCGTCGGCGACCCCGTCGAGCCCTTCTGGGACCGGCCCTACCGCGGCGTGCGCGAGGCCGCCGTCGCCGTGCTCGAGGAAAGCATCGAGGACCCGTCGGTGCGGGCCCTGCCACGCGGCGTGGGGTCGGCCGAGCAGTGGAGCGACAACGTCGACGTCCTGATGCACGGGAAGCGTCGGTCGCGGGAGTGGTGATGACTGCAGAGCGGGGTGGACTTCAGGTGACGGCTCCGCGCTCGGCGAACTCGGGGCGCTCGAACTCGAGCCCGTCGAGGACCTCCTTGACGTGCCGGGCCGCACGCACCGCCTCGACGTGGGTGACGTAGAGCGGCGCGAAGCCGAGCCGGATGATGTCGGGCTCGCGGAAGTCGCCGATGACCCCGCGCGCGATGAGCGCCTGCACGACGGCGAAGGCCTGCGGCTGGCGCAGCGACACCTGCGACCCGCGGCGCTCGGGCTCGCGCGGCGTGGCCAGCGGCAGGTCCACCCCGAGCGCGTCGAGCGCCTCGATGAAGGTGGCGGTGACCGAGAGCGACGCCGCTCGCACGTCGGCCGGGGAGAGCCCGTCGTATGCGCTGAGCGCGGCCTCGAGCGCGAGTACCGAGAGCAGGGGCGGGGTGCCGACCCTGGCGCGCTCGATCCCCGGCGCGGGCTCGTAGTCGCCACCCATCTCGAACGGGCGCGCGTGGCCGTGCCAGCCTGTCAGAGGCTGGTGGAAGTCGGCCTGGTGCCGTGCGGCGACGTAGATGTAGGCGGGGGCGCCCGGCCCGCCGTTGAGGTACTTGTAGCCGCAGCCGACGGCGAGGTCGGCGCCACCGGCATCGAGGTCGACCTCGAGAACACCCGCCGAGTGGCAGAGGTCCCAGCAGGCGAGGGCGCCCACGGCGTGCGCGGCGTCGGTGATGGCGCGCAGGTCCCAGAGCTCGCCGGTGCGGTAGTCGACGCTGGAGTAGGAGGCGAGCGCGAGGGCGTCGCCGACCTGGGCGATGACCGCCACGGCATCGCGCGGGTGGACCAGCCTCACCTCCAGACCGGCCAGCTCGGCAGCCGACCGGGTGATGTAGAGGTCGGTCGGGAACGAGTCGGGGTCGGTCAGCACGACGGTCCGGCCGGGGCGCAGGCGCCCAGCACCGATGACGGCCTTGAAGAGGTTGACCGAGGTGGAGTCGGTCACGACGACCTGCCCCGGAGCCGCGCCGACGAGGCGGCCCACCAGGTCACCCACCCGGGTCTGCGCGCGCCACCAGTCGGCCTCGTTCCACGACCGGATCAGCCGGTCACCCCACTGCCGGTGCATCACGTCGTCCACGACCGCGGGCACGGCGCGTGGCAGGGCCCCGAGTGAGTTGCCGTCGAGGTAGATGACGTCGTCGGGCAACGTGAACAGCTCTCGGGTGCCGCGCAGCGGCGAGGCGGCGTCGGCCTCCGCGGCGCGGGCGGTCAGGGCGTCGTGGGTGTGCACGGTGGTCATGGCGGCAACGTATCCGGTGCCGTCCGGGCGATGTCAGGCCGACCTCCGCCGGCGTCTCGCATCCGAGACGGTTCTGGGTGGCCCGACCCGTGGCACGGCCACGCTCGTGGGCGCTCTACGCTGACCCGGTGAGCAGCACCAGCACCATGACACCGCCGCGCATCGGCGTCCTCGCCGTCCAGGGCGACGTCCGCGAGCACCTCGCCGTCCTCACGACCCTCGGCGCCGAGGCGCTGACCGTGCGCCGACCCGAGGAGGTCGAGGCCGTCGACGGGCTCGTCATCCCCGGCGGGGAGTCGACCGTCATGGACAAGCTGGTCCGCGCCTTCGACCTGCGCGAGCCCCTGCTCCGTCGCCTGGCCGAGGGCATGCCGGCCTACGGGTCCTGCGCCGGGATGATCATGCTCGCCGACCGCATCGCCGACGCGCGTCCCGACCAGCAGACGCTCGGGGGCATCGACATCACCGTTCGGCGCAACGCCTTCGGCCGCCAGGTCGACTCCTTCGAGCAGGACCTCGACTACGCGTGGAGCGACCCGTCGACGACGGGCACCGTGCACGCCGTCTTCATCCGCGCGCCGTGGGTCGAGCAGGCAGGTCCGGACGTGCAGGTGCTCGCTCGCGTGAGCGAGGGAGCGGCCGCCGGTAGGATCGTCGCGGTTCGGCAGGGCAACCTGATGGCCACGTCCTTCCACCCGGAGGTGGGGGCCGACCGCCGGATCCACGCCGAGTTCGTCTCGATCGTCAGAGGGCACCGACTCCAGCAGTCGGGTGCGCGCCAGTCACCGGAACGCGAGGTCATTGCATGAGCGGCCACTCCAAATGGGCCACCACGAAACACCAGAAGGCTGCCAAGGACGCCAAGCGCGGCAAGCTCTTCGCCAAGCTCATCAAGAACATCGAGGTCGCGGCCCGTCAGGGCGGTGCTGACCCCGCCGGCAACCCGACGCTCTACGACGCCATCCAGAAGGCGAAGAAGACCTCGGTGCCCAACGACAACATCGACCGCGCCGTCAAGCGCGCGTCGGGCGCCGAGGCGGGCGCGGCCGACTGGCAGACGATCATGTACGAGGGCTACGCCCCCAACGGTGTCGCGGTGCTCATCGAGTGCCTCACCGACAACCGCAACCGCGCTGCCGCCGAGGTGCGCACCGCCCTGACCCGCAACGGCGGCCAGCTCGCCGACCCGGGCTCGGTGTCCTACGTCTTCACCCGCAAGGGAGTCGTCACCGTGCTCAAGGATGCCGGCAGCGAGGACGACATCCTCGAGGTCGTGCTCGAGGCGGGTGCCGAGGAGGTCAACGACAACGGCGACACGTGGGAGATCGTCTCTGAGGCCACCGACTTCGTGGCGGTCCGCAGGGCGATCCAGGATGCCGGCATCGACTACGAGTCGGCCGAGGCGTCCTTCGTGCCCAATCTGCAGGTGCCACTCGACCTGGAGGGCGCCAAGAAGATGATCCGGGTCATCGAGGCCCTCGAGGACAGCGACGACGTGCAGAACGTCTACGCCAACGGTGACATCCCCGACGAGGTGCTCGCCGAGCTCGACGACGAGGAGTGACCCTGCGGGGGCGGCCCCGTCTAGCGTTGTCCCGAACACCTGTTCGGATCGTCCAGAGTCCCACGCCCCAGGGAGGTATGCCGTGCGCGTCCTCGCCGTCGACCCCGGGCTGACCCGCTGCGGCGTGGGCGTCGTCGACGGCGTCCCGGGTCGCAAGCTCACCCTCGTCGACGTGGGAGTGATCCGCACCCCGTCCGGTGACCCGACACCGCGGCGTCTGGTGGCGGTCGAGGACGAGATGCGCCAGTGGTTCGCCCGGCACCGGCCCGAGGCGGTGGCCATCGAGCGCGTGTTCGCCGACACCAACGTCTCCACCGTCATGGGCACCGCCCAGGTGACGGGGATCGTGATGATCATCGCCGAACGGCTCGGGCTGCCCGTCACCCTGCACACGCCCACCGAGGTCAAGGCGGCGGTGAGCGGCAGCGGCCGGGCCGACAAGGCGCAGGTGACCACCATGGTCACTCGCCTGCTCGGACTCGACACTCCTCCCAAGCCGGCCGACGCTGCCGACGCCCTCGCCCTCGCGATCTGCCATGTCTGGCGCGGCGGCACCCAGAACCGGCTCGAGGAGGCTCGGCTCGAGGTGCTGGCGCGCAC